>JBBQOG010000484.1:0-1575 GCA_038330665.1 Bacteroidales bacterium | reverse complement strand
CCAGGTGAATTTTACGGATTCCCAGAAATACCCGGAGTTCCTGCAGCACCTGCACAATATCCCTGACCGTAATTAATGGAAATTCGCTCAGATAAGGCTCACCGGTTTCGGGATTAGTCGAGAGCGGCCCGGTAGTCCTATAACAGGATCCTGGGATGTTGGCACAGATAATAAAGTACTTATCCGTATCCATTAACAATCCAGGGCCCACCATTCCAGGCCACCAGTCATAGACATCTGAGTTTGCTGTCAGTGCATGGCACACCCAGATCACGTTATCGAGGCTTTCATTCAACTTTCCAAAAGTATGGAAGGCCACCTGCCACTTGGCAAGCGTCGCACCGCACTCCAGGTGAAGGGGCTTTTTGAATTCAAAAATGTGTGGTTCCAGCTGTGTCATATCTGATCGATTGCTTTTTTAAAATCTTCAATAATATCATCTATATGCTCCAATCCGACCGATACCCGGAAAAGGTTGGGGTGAACGCCTGCCGCAAGCTGTTCCGCTTCAGAAAGTTGTTGGTGGGTTGTGGCTGCGGGTTGAATGATCAGGGTGCGCGTGTCTCCCACATTTGCGAGATGACTGACGATCTCAAATTTCTCCACCAGATGGCGGTTCTTTAGTTTGTCACCGGTGAGGATAAAAGAGAGCACCCCGCCAAACCCGTTTCTCAAATATTTTTGGGCGAGGGCATGATTCGGATCGTCGGGCAGGCCGGGGTATCCAACCCTTTCAACCCGGGGATGCTTGCGAAGATATTCGGCCAGAGCGAGTGTATTGGAACACTGACGGTCCATGCGCAGGGAAAGTGTTTCGAGCCCCTGTAAGAGTAAAAATGCATCAAAGGGACTCAGCGAGGGTCCGAAATCTCTGAGTCCGATGGTACGTGCACGAACGATATAAGCCTGATTTTTAAATTGTTCAAACCATTTAAAGCCATGATATTCAGGTGCGGGATCCGTAAATTGCGAAAAAAGGCCGTTGTCCCACGGAAAATTGCCACCATCCACAATCACGCCGGCAATGGTCGTCCCATGACCACCGATCCATTTGGTGGCGGATTCCACCACGATATTTGCGCCATAATCAATGGGACGGCAAAGGTACCCTCCCCCAGCAAAGGTATTGTCGACGATCAGCGGGATGCCGTGTTTTTCCCCGAGTCGCGCAAAGCCCTCAAAATCAGGAATCGTGAATCCGGGGTTGCTGATGGTTTCCACATAGAGTCCCCTGGTATTGGCATCGATGAGCCTGTTGAAATCCTCCGGTTTATCCGACCCGGCAAAACGAACTTCCACGCCC
This sequence comes from Bacteroidales bacterium, assembly GCA_038330665.1. GTDB lineage: Bacteria > Bacteroidota > Bacteroidia > Bacteroidales > UBA12481 > UBA12481. Next base: position 272 of record JBBQOG010000484.1, on the reverse strand, counting down.
AGGTTTTTAAAGCTGTGACGGAACTGTGTTAGGGTTCCTCCGTAAAGATGTGGTGATGAAATCAGGTTATTTCCCGGTTTCAGAATATTATTCAGGGCAATAAACTGTGCAGCATGCCCGGATGCTACTGCCAGTGCACCGGTACCGCCTTCCAGCGCTGCGATGCGCTTTTCGAAAACATCCACGGTCGGATTGGATATCCGGGTATAGATATGACCTGGCTCTCTGAGTTCAAATAAGGCGGCGGCATGGTCCGCATCGCGGAACACATA
>JBBQOG010000483.1:0-1688 GCA_038330665.1 Bacteroidales bacterium | reverse complement strand
AAGGTAGCCCATTCACGGATGGCATCAGTAGGGGCCAACCTCTCACGGTTCATCCCCATCCGGAAACCTTTCTCAAACTCGCTGTACACGATCCTGCGCCGATCGACAAAACCATTATAAGTATTCGCAAGTGCGCCGTTAATATAAATGGACAGTCCCTTGTCAGAATCAAGCGTGGCTGCCACATGGTACCACCGGTTCAACTCCATGCCGGTTTTGCCGCCGGGAGCCAACGCGGAAACGCATTCGTGCCAGGTACTCGTCCCATCCGAAATCATGAGACCGGCCCTTCCGCGGGAATCCACACCGAAATAGAAACCGGTAATCCCGTACTTGCCCATGGTCAGGATCGGTGCCCAATTCCAGGGATAAGCCCCGAGGGCCACCCAGGCCACAAAACTGATCTGGCGAGGTAGCCGGAAAAGCTTCAGGTCCTGGCTATTTTCAGATAAATCCCTGGGAACTACATCGATATAGGAAGAAAATCCATCGAACTTAATAGCATTGCCCTTGACTCCCGGAACATATTTCGTGAGTCCACCCATCCGATACTCCTGATACGGTTGGGCTACACCGGTATCCTGGCCGGCCGACTTCACCGTATCATCAAAACTCCACCAGAAGAGGACTTCCTGATTTTGAGCCATTCCGGATAGAAAAAGACCAAAGAAGGCCAGGGATATAAATACGATTTGTTTCATAGGTTCATTTCGGTTAAGGCTTGTCTATGTGCTACATTACATGATTCAGGTAGCCAATAATAACCATTATATTGATCATTGACGAAACTATTTTACTGCTGTGAAAGAGGTTTGGATATTTTTATCCCCGAAGCAAATGACGTACCGATGTGAGTAACATTAAATCTGCTAATCTTGAAAAAACAAATAACAAGATGAATAAACTTGTTCTGACCGGTAAGCCATATTGATTTCTGTCCGTAGCCTCCTTTTTGCAGGGAACTGGTGATGGATTCAGCACTGGTGCGGATCTCCTACTCCATCGGAAAAGTAAAATATACGCGTAAGGTTTTCACTTCTGCTGTCGATCAGGTTCTGGTGGTTCTTCTGGCAAAATGACGGTCAGGATGGCATGGATGTGGCCATCGGGGGAACCGGAAGTAAAGGCTCACCCCTGAGATCAGGGTCCCATCTTGGTCAAATTAATTGTCTGATTATTAATATTTTCCATATCTTTGATTTGGCCAGGAAAAGCAATGTATTAATTAGTTATCAGATAGGTCCTTACATGAAAAAAACCGGCAATCCAAAGAAAGTAAATTCTGAATTACCCGATTCTGCTACGGAAAAAACCAAAGAAACCAGCAAGGGTCTTTTCCCCATTGTGGGTATCGGGGCCTCAGCCGGCGGATTGGAAGCATTGGAACAGTTTTTCCAGAATATGCCGGATCATTCAGGGCTTGCTTTTGTGGTCATCCAGCACCTGGACCCCAATCACGCAGGCATTATGCCTGAATTATTACAGCGAATCACACACATGAAGGTTTATCAGGCGGCAGATCAGCTTCAAGTGAAACCAAACTGTGTTTATGTGATCCCGCCCAACAAGAGTCTTTCCATTCTCAATGGCGCGCTGCTTCTCATGGAACCCGTTGAATCACGTGGGTTACGCTTGCCGATCGACTACTTTTTCCGTGCCCTGGCCCTCGACAGGGAGGAAAAGAGCAT
>JBBQOG010000482.1:0-1718 GCA_038330665.1 Bacteroidales bacterium | reverse complement strand
TGATCCGTTCATCCCATACCTGATCAGGTTCGCCCATGGAAACCCATACATCCGTGTAAAGAAAATCACATCCTTTAACCGCTTCCTGCACATCTTCCGTGAGGGTAATACGTCCGCCGGTCTGAGATCCGACCTCACGACAGGTTTTTACCAGATCCTCCGTTGGAAACAGCGTCTTCGGAGCCGCAACCCTGAAATCCATTCCCATTTTGGATGCGCCGACCATCAGTGAATTTCCCATATTATTCCGGGCATCGCCAAGGTAACAGAAGGATATCTCGTTCAGAGCGCCACTGAAATGTTCGATCATCGTCATAAAGTCAGCCAGGATCTGCGTGGGGTGAAACTCGGTTGTGAGCCCGTTCCATACCGGCACTCCCGAATATTTTGCCAGTTCTTCGACAATGGACTGGGCATATCCGCGATATTCTATTCCATCATACAGGCGACCGAGTACCCGGGCGGTATCCTTCATCGACTCCTTCTGACCGATCTGCGAACCGGTGGGTCCCAGATAGGTGACATGAGCCCCCTGGTCTTTGGCTGCGACCTCAAAGGAACAACGCGTACGTGTGGAGGCCTTTTCAAAAATCAGTGCAATATTTTTCCCCTGTAAGCGCTGCTTTTCATAGCCACCATATTTGGCCGCTTTCAGATCAAACGACAGATCCAGCAAAAAGTCAATTTCTTTTGGAGTAAAATCCAGTAATTTCAGGAAGCTCCTGTTGCGGAGGTTGTAGGCCATGGTATTAGAATTTTATAAATTATCATTATTCAGTTCATATTTATGCAGATCTGCCTGATCATATTGCATGGTAATCTTCGACCCATACGCCTTATCCTCCAGCTTAAACGCTTCGGTTATGATCGCTTTTTGTCCGCCGTGCTCAAGAAACAACAGGCAGGCGCGAATTTTGGGAGCCATCGATCCTTCGCTGAATTCTCCGTCAGCAAGGTACTTCTTCGCGTCTGCATAATTCAGAAATTCCAGTGTCTCCTGATCCTTCTTTTTGTAGTTCTTATAAATAAAAGACACATCGGTCAGTACGTAAAATTCATTGGCGCCGATTCTTCCGGCCAGCAAACTGGACGCAAGATCCTTGTCGATAACCGCTTCGGCAGCACGTACTTTGCCCTCTGCATCATAATAAACAGGTATTCCCCCACCCCCGACAGCAATGGTTATCACGCCTTGCTTTGCCAGTTTTTTGATAACCTTTTCATTCATGATCTGAACCGGAACCGGTGAAGGAACCACACGCCTCCAGCCTCCCGCGGTTTTCACCTCTTCCTTGAAAACCCATCCCTTCTCACGGGTCAGCTGCCCGGCCTGGTCATGGGTATAGATTTTCCCGATCCGCTTGGTCGGGTTTTGAAATGCGGGATCGTTTTCATCCACCACGACGGCAGTAACGAGCGTGACAATTTCTTTATCAATCCCATGCTTGATCAGCACATTACGCATCATCCGCTCGATCATGTAGCCGATGCCGCCCTGTGAATCAGCTACACAAATATCAATCGGCATCTGGGGTATCTGGTAAATATGCTCACCGGCATCATTCCGCATCAGGATATTTCCCACCTGGGGGCCATTGCCATGCGTGATGACCAGATCGTACCCCTGGTTGATCAGAAAAACAAGGTTCTCCAGGGTATCCGTCGTATTTTGCTCCTGCTCCTCAATGGTGCCAGCCTGGTGATCCCGTAACAGGGCA
>JBBQOG010000481.1:0-1789 GCA_038330665.1 Bacteroidales bacterium | reverse complement strand
GAAATTCCAGCGGTATGACCAGAACTGACTGACGGTACTCTGAGGTCCGCCACCGCAATAGAGCAGGGTCGGGTACTTCTTCAACGGGTCAAAACCGGGAGGGTAGATCACCCATACCTTCATTTGTTTCTGATCCGTGGTGCTTACCCATCGGGATTCCACTCTGCCGAAAGTAAGTTGCTCCAGAAGTGACTTATTGATGAAGGAAATTTCTTCTGCTTCACCGGAAGCCTTATCCACGCGATAGATTTCGTCCGGTTTCGACATGGATTTCCGCACGGTAATCAACTGGCTGCCGGCTGGAAGAACCAGCGAATAATCATGTATTCCGTTCGTAATCTTGGCAACGTTGCCGGATTCGAGATCGTAGCGGTAAATTTCATCGTTAGCCTGATAATCGGAAATGAAATAAATTGACTTACTGTCACCGGTCCAGGCGAGTGATTGTGCATTCTGGTCAAACTGAATGGTGGCATCTTTTTTGGATCCGGTTTGAATATCCAGAATGAAGAGCCGACTCTTATCCGATTCATATCCATCGCGTTCCATGCTTTCCCAGGCCATATAGCGGCCATCGGGTGAAAAAACAGGGTTCAAATCATAGCCCATCATACCTTCCGTGAGGTTGGTGGTTGAACCGCTGGAAAGCTCATACTGGTAAAGGTCGGAATTGGTTGACAAAGCATAGTCGCGTCCCTGTTTCTTGCGACAGGTATAGATCAGTCTGGATCCGTCGGTGGTCCAGGTAATCTGCTCCATCCCGCCATTGGGTTTCAACGGGGATTCCCAGGGTTGTCCATCCATGATGTCAGTAATGCCATCAAGACGACCTTTGGTGACCTGTGCAACAAAAACGTGCGTGAAGGTCTCCGCCCATTCATCCCAATGCCTGTACATCAGGTCGTCATAAGCCCGGGCATTGGCTTTTTCGAGGTCGGGATATTTATCCCGGAGGTTTGGGGACACTTTGACCTCCTTGATAAAGGCAATATGTGACTGATCAGGGGAATAATTAAAACCCGAAATGCCTCCATCAACCTCGGATATTTGCTTCCGCCCGGATCCATCCGGATTCATTTCCCACAATTGCGTACTGCCTGATTGCCGGCTCAAAAATCCGATTTTTTCCCCGTCCGGACGCCAGACTTCGCCAGCCTCATTGATGGCGGTATTAGTGATGGCTTTAACCTGGCCCCCGCCGACCGGTAAGGTATACAGGTCACGATATCCTTTGTTCTCTTTAAGGTTGTAGTAGGTAACACCGAATAGAATGGTGCTTTTATCCGGGGATAACTGCACATTGCTGATCCTGCCGAACGACCACAAAACTTCCGGAGTCATCCGGTCCGATGCAAGTCTGAGGTTTTCAGGCCGGTAGCCAGCCTGGTCGCTATTTTTGCACCCGAACGCCACTACAGCCAGTATAATCGGGAACCAACGGGATATTGTTTTCATTTATTAACGTGTTTTGAGCGGTTTACCATCATCAATGCGGTTCAATCCTTTGATGGCTAAAGGAAAGTTTGGCTCAAGGTCCATTGCCTTCTGGTAATCGGTTTTGGCCTTTGAGAGTTTTCCGTCGAGTTCATAACTGAATCCCCGGTTATACCAGGCGTCGGCATATTTGGGATTCCAGTAGATGGCTTTGCTGAACCATTTTTCGGCCTCTTCAAAATTCTTTTTATAAACCATCTCGATGTAGCCCCTGTTAAAATAAGGTTCGGGCAGGGTGCTATCGATTTTGGTTGAGATGAAATCATATTCCTGGTGGGCCTGATCGAGCATTCCA
>JBBQOG010000480.1:0-1804 GCA_038330665.1 Bacteroidales bacterium | reverse complement strand
TGTAAAATACATTTAGGGTTTCATCCAGCTTAATCATGTATTTGTCCAATCCGCTCCTCTCATTGGGTTGTTTTTGTATAGCATCGGTCACCATATCGCCCATCAGGTATTCGCTCGCGCGGAAAAAATCAGCATAAGAGGCCTTATTACCTGTGATCTGAAACATATTGGCCACTTCCGGATTTTTAACCTCAAACATCTTGATGCCCGACCATTCCTGCGGTCTGGATAATAGGCTAAGCCAGAACTGCTCCGGGGTCATTCCTCCGATGCTATTTTTGCCAAACATTTTACGAAGCATTTCCGATGAAAGGGTGTTAACCGGTTTCATCCTGCCCTCGCTGCCCTGTAACCAAATCTTTCCAAATGCTTTAGCTTCAGTGGCGTCAGGCGGAGGCGGAAAATTCTGTGCCGGGGCTTTGAATCCCGGTAAAATAAGCATCAGCAACAGCAATCCGGCAACGGCTGCAGGCTTGCGGCTTTCGCGGAGGAGTCTTTGAAAACGACCGCCCTTTGCAAAAAACGATAGGATGATAAACAAGAACATCATAAAATACCCGGTATAGGTCACACTGGTACCCAGGGCATCATGGTTTACCGAAAGTATGGTACCCTGCTCGTCGTTGTCGTATGACGACTGGAAGAACCGATAACCTTTGTGACTTAAAATATTATTCATAAAGATGCGGTAGGGTTTACTTGAATTCTCTGCCGGGTCGTTCAGGGTGACTTCGCTTGCAAAGGAAGAGGGGCTCATGGAACCCGGATATTTTTCGAGTTGGAAATCTTTCAGCGTGAGGGTAAAAGGCAATTTCATCGGTTTGGATCCGAAACTTGCTGTGAACTTCACCCCGGCAATTTCAAATTGGTTTTCAATAAATTCAGTCCGTGGCAACCCCCTGATTACCACCTCCTGTGAACCACCGTTTACTGTGACCTTGATCTGCATCACATCGGCATGCGCATTACCACCGGCCATTTGACTACCCATTTTCATGGACTCGCCCGAAACATATTCATTACTCTGGATCCGCACCTTGTCGGAACCCAGATGAAATGAAACGCTGACTACATTCTTGCTTGCCGGTGATATAAAAATCTTTTGGAATTTTTCCACGTTACCCGACTGATTTTCCGCCTTTACATAAAAATAGGTATCGGAGCTGATATAGTCACCGGTGGTCTCCCCTTCGCGGATATGCATAACCCCTTCAGTTCCAACGTAGCGGGTGAGTGCAGCTCCGGCAATAACCACCAGAAAGGCTATATGAAACAAGAAAATGGGCAAACGTTTAAGATTGTATAATTTCAGCCGGATCAGGTTGGCCAGAATATTGACAAAAACAAGTAATACACTCAACTCAAACCACCAGGCCTGATAAACTACTGCCTGAGCTGCTGTAGTGCCGTTCCGGTTTTCAATAAAAGTGGCCACCGCCATACAAAAAGCAAGAAAAACCACCAGGACGCTCATAAAGGTCATGGAGAACAAAAATTTCACGATCTTATTCAAAGTTTTCATAGATAAGGTGTTACAGTAAGATATTCTATAGTCGGCGAAAGATTATTTTTCGCGAATATAGTATTTAATCCTGATATCTTTCTGAATCAGGGGATATCAGAAGGTCTTTATTTAATCCTCTAACGCCCTGTAAATAAAGTCGTTGAACGGCTTCATTTCGCGATAGAGATTCACAATTCTGGCCGGGAGGTCAGGTTTATCAAACCACTCCTCCGGAATGGGGATCCAGGGACAGAAGTGCTTAAACTTCAGATATTCAATCAGCTCAAAGTCGGCCGGGAA
>JBBQOG010000479.1:0-2187 GCA_038330665.1 Bacteroidales bacterium | reverse complement strand
TCAGGCTGAGCGAGATTGCGGAAGATATCCGATATGTCAAGCTGGAAACCACCAAGGATTGCCTGATCAACCAGGCACAGCATTTATACCATTACAAAGGCAACTGGTTCATCCGGCAGGGACCTGTCTTCCGGTTTGATGACAACGGGAAATTCCTGAATACCATTTCCGGGATTGGCAAGGGTCCCGCTGAATATATCGAGTTGGCCGGCATTGGTTTTAACGGGAAGAATGATCACCTGTACATGATCGACGGTCCCACCGGCAAAGCGATGGAATTTTCGCTTGACGGGAAATTCATAGGTTGGGTGAAAGACAAAGGGACGAAATCGGTCCTGTTTAACAATGAGTATTTCGTTAATCATTTCTGGGCCAAGGCACTTGCATTATCCGGTGGCTACAGGGTAACCATCGTTTCCCTGGATGGAAAGATCAAGGAAAAACTATTGAAGCAGGATATCTCCGGGTTCGGCAAAAATATTAACATGCTGGGAGCGAAGCTTTATGTTTTCAGGGATTCGGTAACCTTCTGGGAAAACATTTCCGACACGGTTTACAGGATTGGCCCAGATTTAAAGTGTATTCCACGATATATCCTTGACTTCGGGAAGGAAGCCACGCCTCTTTATTTCAATGTGCCAATCAGCAGCCCCAACTATACCAAAGAGTTTACCAAATATACACAGGTAGTCAATTTCATGGAAAGTGACAGGTATCTCTTTTTTTATATCTCGCGCAAAGGGGTAGCCTCAATTGTCATTTACAGTAAGTCTGACGGAATCTGTTTTTCTGTCGACCCGGGAGTGGGTATCATTAATGATCTGGATCCCGACTGTTATTTCTGGCCGATGGGGATAACCGATGATGGCCAACTTTACTCCATATCCCAGGTAGTTGAAATCATGGAAAGCCTCAAGGGGAAGGCTTCTGATTCACCAAAGCCAGCAAACACGAACCATTCGATCAGGAAAATCATTGAAAACAGTCAGGTGGATGATAATCCGATATTGAAACTGGTAAGGCTCAAGAAATAAATGTAAAAACATAGATTTTCATCGAACACTTCCAAATGAAAAACGGATACCTGAGCGATCCGGAGATAGCGAAATAATTAAACCTGAATGGGTATAAGACAAGAAATAAATGTATGTAGATATTCCGGTCACTTTGAGCAGCTAAATCCCTGATGGGTCCGGTCAAAACCGGCTACTATAAAAACCCGACTCTTGGATTGTTCTCAGAGAAAGAACCGGAAATCGTGATCGATGGCCCAACAACAAGGAACATCATGGCCAACTTTCCAGAGATCCTGGGGGCGATCAATGCGGCTAGGGTAGGGCAGTTTGCCGGTGGGAAATATCCGGAGATTGGAGGGGGTTCTGCTTCAAATAGTCAGATGATCGGGCTGCTGCAGGCGAATTTGCAGATGATGCAGGAGGTGAGGGATTCGCATCGGAGGCCGGCGGTGGTCAGTTTTCAGTCGTTACGAGACCGGCAGGGAGAGTATGAGGCGATAAAATCGAGGACGACGATAGAATAACGAATTAATCGAATTTTTCCAATCCATCCAGGACTTGCTTTACTTTTACGATTACCTAATCGATTAGAGATGGCGAGTCGGTTCTGCCCAGGAACAGTCAATAAGTAATAAGAAATTTTCATCGAACGACATACTAAAATCGAGTCACTTTTGTTTTTATACCAAGCCTGGAAAATTACATTGACTACAATTGACTACAATGAAAACCATGAAAAACTCATTTTTGATATTATTGGTTCTTATTCCGGGAATCTTTTCCTGCCAGCCAAAGATTAATTCGAACCAGAAAGAATATGCTGTGGTTAATGGGAAAAAAATTCAAATCATGCGGCTGGATTTAATCGATGATTCGGCAACAACGGTTCCCTTGTCATCCTTGTTCAAGGATGTTGAGATTATTCCTCTTGAAACGCGAAAAGAGTGCCTGATTGGATATTGTGAATGTTTGATGACCAACCATTCCGTCTTGGTTGCTGCCAGAAACCGCCGTGCACCCATCCGATTGTTTGAATTTGATTTGGAGGGAAAATATATCCGCGAATTTGGTGGAGTTGGTAAAGGGCCCGGTGAACATCTAGGCCATATGATGGGCAAATTGACCTATTATCCTGATGACAAGCTAACTATTGCTACTTTTATGGGAGGCC
>JBBQOG010000478.1:0-2216 GCA_038330665.1 Bacteroidales bacterium | reverse complement strand
CCTTTCATGAACGGCCCCAACAGGTTACTTACCTTTAACCGTTGGCAAAAAAAGGTAAATCGTAAAACGATGTCCGAAACCCTCATTGACTCCACCGCCCCTCTGGTTTCGAGGTTTAATGCGCACATGACCTTCAATGTCCTGAACACGATTCAGGGATTTTTACTCGAAAAAGATACGGATGCTGCTATGGAGTTGATCCTTTGTTATTCGCGCCTGTTACATAAAATGTTGCTCAATGGCCGGTGGGAGATCCCACTCAGGGAGGAAATCGATCCGCAACTGCATTTTCTGATTGTGCCAAAATCCCTTCTGGTCAGCTTCGTCGAAAATGCGGTCAGTGCCACACAGATGGCAGTGGAGGTTGAAGTCAGTATTTATCCCTAAAAACCGCGAAGGGGCAGGTCACGGTAGTCATGTAAACCGGATTCTGCCTATAGCCCGAGGGCGGATACACACATTCGTAGGGGCCACCCTGGTCGCGACCTGGCAGACGAAAGTCCGATTTTCGCAGATCGGCAACATATTCGGCTGCCAACCGGCGTGCCGCTGTAGGATCGGCCTTGTCGATGGTATAACAAACCCACCCGGTGGGCGTTCCCCAATAGGCCCCGTTCTGATAGGAGTTTTTGGCGGCTCCAGCTTTTTCCCAGGCGGTAGTGGAATCATAGTCGTCAGAGTTCAAAACATGCCTGATCTGCCCATTGTATGACAGCGTTCCGGCGGCATAGGCTTTGGCCAGGAATTCGCCAGCCAACTTGGCATCCGGACCTTCCAACGCACCGATATACACGGCAAAAGCGGTGGCCCATACATCGGGTTGGGCACTTTTACCGGTACTGGCCCGGAGCATGCCACGGCCATCCGCAAATATCTGTAGCAGATTACTCTTTATTTTACTAGCAACAGCTTTGTAACTATCTGATTTCAAAGCACTACCGGCTTCTTCATAAAGACGGGCCATTTCGAGTGCCGCGCGGTACCGAAGCAGCGATCCGAAGCAAACTTCTCCGGTCATGCTTACAATATCCCGAAACCCAAAATCACAGGTGGGCATCGTATCCGATATAAAAACCATACCGGTTTGTGCGTTAGCCGGAACGGCCAAAAATGCCAGTTCCAGTCGTTCGAAAAGACTGATATCGTTTACGATCCGCTTCAAAACCCGAACATCGCCGGTTTTATTGTAATAAAACCAGGCCATGTGAATGAAAAAGTACTGGTCGCCATACGGTGGTCTCCTCCAGATGTCATTGCCCTGATATACAAAATCGTACGTTCCCGGGAAATACACGGGCAATCCGTCATTGAGCCGGATATGGTCGGGAATGGAACCTACCGGCACCAGGCTTCGGGTTTTGGTGGTCCAGGTGGAATCGGACTGCCGTGCAGCGGTAAACAGAAGGATATCGAGTTGCTCTTGGTCGGTAATGAACCCGCTTTCGAGGGACAGGGCATAATCCCGGATCCAGAACGAGGGATAGCAATCGCGTCCGCCGGGTTTGATCAGGGTGATACCCGACTGATTGGGACCATATGAGCGGATAGCCGAGGGCAGATCCTCGCCTGGCAGAATTCTGGAGCTGTCGATCACCACCCGGGTAAGATCGCTCAGAAACTCCCGGTCAACTGCGGTTAGCATGGGGGCGTGAGCCCGAGTGCAGGCCACCACGAAAATTAATGCCATTCCGCTTAAAATTTTCAGGTTCATCCGGATAAATCGGTTTAGATACGTAATTTCAGACCTTTAAAGTAAATAAAACCATGAACAGAATTCTTTCCGTAATCGCACTCATCGCCCTGATGGGCAGTTTCTCAATAACCCAATCGTTCGCCTTTCAGTTTGATCCATCCGAATATGCATCCCGACGGGCTCAATTGATGGAAAAATTTCCCGACGGGCTGATTATTATTGAGGGCGCAGCCTCGCTGCCCAATTATTTTGCCTTTATGCAGAATAATAATTTCCTGTACCTGTCGGGGGTGGAAACTGAAAATGCTTTCCTGGTGATCGATCCGCAAAAGAAAAAATCGATTCTTTTTGCCGCACAGAAAGATAAATCCGGATTTGATCAGTTGATGCGCAGCCTCGATCTGAAAGAATATCTGACACAGAGGGCATCCACGATCAAAACATTTTACACCTGCTTTGCACCTGAAGAATTGGCTCGTGAATGCTCCTCAGAAAAGGCCGGGACCCTGCGTTATACGATGAC
>JBBQOG010000477.1:0-2232 GCA_038330665.1 Bacteroidales bacterium | reverse complement strand
GTGAAATGCGCGGTTTTATTTTTGGTGTTATGCTTGTGGTGAGGGGGGGGGTCCCGACTTTCGTCGGTATTAAAGAAGATGGTGCGGTGGGGGGCGGGGGGGTCCCGACTTTCGTCGGGATGACAGAAAATAAAATTAGTGAAGCGAGGGGGAATCAGGCGCTTACCGGATATCTGAATGAATATTTACCGGATAAGGTTCGGCAGATTTGGTCGTTCAAGGCTGGCGATGAAATCAAGGCCTCACCGGTGGTAAGCGGGAATACCCTGGTGGTGGGTGCGATGGATGGATTTGTATATGCCATCGACCTGAATGGGAAGCTGCTGTGGAAAGTGGATACCGGAAACGGCATTGAGGCACCGGCTCTGATTATTGATAATACCGTGTATATCAGCAATCTCACCGGGATATTGTTTGCACTGGACCTAAAGGACGGGAAAGTCAGGTGGAAATACGAAACGGACGGACAGATCAGCGGATCGGCCAATTGGTGGAAATCCGGAAATTCCATACGCCTGCTGGTAGGCAGCTACGATTACAGCTTGCATTGTGTGGATGCTTCTACCGGGAAAGGCATCTGGAAATATGAATCTGATAATTTTATTAATGGTGCGGCAGCCTGCATCAATGGGAACGCCATTTTCGGGGGTTGCGACGGATTTTTGCATGTGGTGGATATTGCTTCCGGCAAGGAATCATTTAAAGTGGATGTGGCCACTTATGTACCCGGGTCCGCGCCGTCCGCAGACGGACTCGTTTATGTGGGCGACTACGACGGCGGGTTCTCCTGTGTTAGTTTGCAGGATAAAAAGATCAAATGGAAATACACAAATGAAAAGGTCCAGCTCCCGTTCGTAGCCTCGGCAGCCCTTTCAGGGGATCATGTGGTGACCGGCAGCCGGGACAAAAATGTATATTGCTTCGGGGAAACCGACGGAAAGCTGATCTGGAGATATAATACCGGAGAAAAAGTGGATGCGTCGCCGCTGATTTGCCGCGACAAGGTTCTGGTGGCCAACATGCGCGGCGACCTGATGGTGCTGAAAATAACTGATGGCACCCCCATATGGTCGTATGAGACTGGCACCCCCATATTTTCAAACCCGGCAGTGGCAGGAGGCAGAATTTATGTGGGGGGACAGGACGGAGCGGTTCGATGCATAGGGAAATAAAAAACAAGTAGTGTTGTGGGAGTTGTGCGGGTTGTGAGGGTTGTGAGAGTTGTGAAAGTTGTGAGAGTTGTGCGGGTTGTGGAGTAAAGAAGAAAAATCAGAGGTGGTCTGTGAAAAAAGGCAGAGGGAAGTTGAGTACCATGGTTATTAATAGTATTTAGTCGAATTTATATGAGGATCATTCACATTATTCCGGGTTCAGGTGGCAGTTTTTACTGCGGCAACTGTTTACGCGACAGTAAATATGTGGTTGCATTGAGGAAAATGGGGCACGAGGTTGTGAAGGTACCGATGTACCTTCCTTTGTTCGCCAATGAAAAGGAAACGAGCGACACACCCGTATTTTATGGAGCTATCAGTATATACCTGAAGCAGTTATATCCTTTTTTTGAGAAGGCTCCGAAGTGGTTCGATACGCTTTTGAATTCGGGTCCGATGCTTAAGTTTGCTGCGGGCATGGCCGGATCCACGAGTGCAAAAGGATTGAGCGAGATGACCATTTCCATGCTGAAGGGCGAACATGGCCATCAGCATGAGGAGCTCGACCGGATGATCGATTGGATCAAGGAGCATTATCCGGCCGATGTCATTCATCTTTCGAACGCCCTGTTATCGGGATTGGCTCCGCGAATCAAGGAAAAATTAGGGGTTAAGGTTTATTGTTCCCTGCAGGATGAGGATGTGTGGATCGATGTGATGAAACCCGGGTTTCGGCAGGAAGCCTGGAATCTCATGCACGAAAATGCCGCTTCCATCGACCGGTTCATCGGGGTAAGCAAATACTTCTCTGATTTCATGAAAGAGAAGATCAACCTGACGGATGAAAAAATCAAAACGATTTATCTGGGGATCGATCCCGCAGATTATGAATACATTCCAATCACGGAAAAGCCCAGGAACATTGGCTTTATTTCCAGGATGTGCCACGAAAACGGCTTGGATATCCTGGTGGAGGGCTTTATCAGTTTGAAGGACCGGCAGGGTTTTGAGGATGTGAAGTTGATCCTGACGGGTGGTTCCACGGGGGATGACAAGCAGTATCTGAAAAAATTAAAAAAAC
>JBBQOG010000476.1:0-2235 GCA_038330665.1 Bacteroidales bacterium | reverse complement strand
TACTAACGTTGAATGGATAAAAAAAGACCCGGTGATCGATGATCCCGGGTCTTTCTTTTATACCTTAAGTTCCTTTGGTAAAACCTTCTTTTGGTACCCTTCAAATGGCGTTATTGATAATGGATTCGATCAGTTCCTGCTTGCCGGATTGGAGTTCTGGTTCACCTTTATCAATGGCCATTGCATAAAGATCCTCAATACCCAGATCCCCTTTTTCAAATTTCAGGGCATCCGGCTCATGGAACGAAAGATATCGGTTGTCGCGGAAATCCGTGATCCGTTTTTCATTGATGAGCTTGTCGGCAATTAGCAAACCCCTTGCAAAGGTGTCCATTCCAACAATATGCGCGATAAACAGATCTTCGAGGTCGGTGGAATTCCTTCTCAGCTTGGCATCGAAATTGAACCCTCCGGTTCCCAGTCCTCCGATTTCCAGTACCACGATCATGGCTTCGATCGCTTCATATAAATTGGTTGGAAAGTTATCGGTATCCCAGCCATTCATGGGTTCCCCGTGGTTGGCATCAATCCCGCCCAGCATTCCGGCATCGGCGGCAAATCGCAGCTCATGGGTAAAACTGTGACCGGCCAGGGTCGCATGGTTGGATTCAATGTTCAGTTTGAAATCCTTCTCCAGACCGTACTTGTGCAAAAAGCCGATAACCGTCGAAGAATCAAAGTCATATTGATGCAGCGAAGGCTCCATCGGTTTGGGCTCGATCAGGAAGGTCCCATTAAAACCAATTTTACGGCCATAATCACGGGCCATCTGCAAGAACCGGCCCATATGATCGAGTTCCTTGGCGGTGTTTGTATTCAATAGATAAGAATATCCTTCGCGTCCGCCCCAGAATACGTAATTTTCTCCGCCGAGGGCTACGGTGGCATCCATGGCCGACTTAACCTGGGCACCGGCCTGGCAAACCACACTGAAATCCGGATTGGTGGCGGCACCGTTCATATACCGTGGATTCGAAAAAAGGTTGGCGGTACCCCACAACAGCTTGATGCCGGTGTCTGCCTGTTTGCGCAATGCCAGGTCGACCAGCGTTTTCAGATTTTTTTCAGATTCCAGTATGGTACTGCCCTCGGGCGCCATATCGCGATCGTGGAAACAGTAAAACGGCATTCCTATTTTTGACATAAACTCAAATGCGGCTTCCAGACGGGCCTTTGCATTTTCCATGGGGTCCGATGAAATATCCCATGGGAACCGCCTCGTTCCGGGACCAAAAGGATCTCCTCCGGCATTACACATGCTGTGCCAATAGGCCATGGCAAACCGGAAATGTTCTTTCATTGTTTTTTCAGCAACCACGAAATTTTCGTCGTAGTACTTGAACGCTAGATGATTGTCGCTATCCGGTCCTTCATACCGGATGGGATCGATGTCTGGGAAGAATTCCATATTGTTTTGTATTGAGTATTATTTTTCGAGTTCCTGTAACATTCTTTTTTTCCATGCCTGATAAAGCTCCTGATAAATTTGCTGTCTCGCCGGTTCCGGGTGGATATGCTCAAGGATCTTTAGGGTACTGAAAGCCTCTGCTGCCGAAGCATAAATTCCGGCTCCGATTCCGGCCCCCCGAGCGGCGCCAGTGGCACCATCGGTATCAAAAAGTTCGATTGAGGTGCCCGTTACATCGCTGAAAATCTGCCTGAAAACCCGGCTGAGGAATAGGTTCGCAAAACCTGCCCTCACGGTTTCGGTTTTCACTCCCATCTCTTTCATGGCTTCGAAACCATAATTGAGTGCATAAACGATGCCTTCCTGAGCGGCGCGTACCAGATGAGCCCGGTTATGGCGATTCAGGTCAAGATTGATCACCTGCCCTCCAAAGGGCCGGTTCTGATGAATCCGTTCCACACCATTGCCGAAGGGGTAAACCAACAAACCGCCCGATCCGGGTTCTGCATCGTCGGCAATCCGGTTTAGCGCATCGTAATTCAGCCCGGTTCCATCGAGAAGTTTTTTGATCCAGGAGTATAGGATGCCGGTTCCATTCACACAAAGTAACACGCCGAGACGGGGATCCGGCATGCCGTTATTCACGTGCGAGAATACGTTTACCCGGGATAAGGGGTCATGATTTACCCGGTCAAGGATTCCATAGATCACGCCGGAGGTGCCTGCGGTAGCCGCAAGTTCGCCGGGTTCCAGCACATTCAGACTGAACGCATTATTCGGCTGGTCACCTGCACGATAGCTGACCGGAATGCCGGCTTGCAAACCCG
>JBBQOG010000475.1:0-2262 GCA_038330665.1 Bacteroidales bacterium | reverse complement strand
GGGAGTCACCCGTGCCGATACCATCATACCGGGCACCTTATCCTCCGGCAAGTTGGCCACCAATTGGGAAGAGCGTTCCAATGGCTTGATTATCACGTCTTTTTACAGAATCGGACTCTGCGAAATGTTTCCGGGTTATGTGGTTGGGGGAGCACAGGACAATTCGAGCTTCTATGACCGGAATGGCAACTGGATCAATTTTATTGGCGGCGACGGAATGGATTGCATGATCAATCCCGACAATCCGGACATCGTTTACGGTTCCTCGCAGTACGGCAGCCTGAGCCGGTCCGACAACGGAGGCCAGAACTTCCGGGGCATTCAGCCTTCACGAGGCAGCGAAAAAGGCGAATGGACCACGCCGATGATCCAGGATCCGAATAGTCCCAATATTATTTTTACCGGTTACGGGAACGTATATAAATCCCTGAATATGGGGAATTCTTATACAAAAATTTCAAACTTTCCGGTGGTTTCCGGTTATAATGCTCCTGCCGAAATCACTGCAATGGCCATGTATCCGGGGAATAACAAGACCCTTTATGCAGCCTCCAGGATCCGCTATGATTATCCCACCCCGACTAAACTCTGGGCCACCCAGGATGGCGGAACCCGGTGGGTGAACATTATCGACGGGATTCCGGATTCCTTGTATATCACTTCACTTGCGGTGAATGGAAATGATTCCCTCGACCTTTGGGTCACTTTCGGCGGTTTTATTGCGGGTGAGCATGTGTACCGCACAAAGGATGGTGGCGCCACCTGGACCAACATGTCGCTGGATCTTCCGAATATCCCGGTGAACACAGTCGTGCACCAGGAAGGCTATGGGAATGATGTGGTTTATGTAGGAACCGATGCAGGCGTATATTATTACACCGATGAATCAGGTAAGTGGACTCTTTTTAGCAACCTGCTTCCAAATGTGATCATTTCGGAACTGGAAATTCATGCGTCCTCCCGAAAGCTTTATGCGGCTACCTTTGGCCGGGGAATCTGGATGACTAGCCTCATGCAGGGAACTTCCGGCACCGAACCCCTGGTATTTAATGACAGTAAAATGACGGTATATCCAAACCCGACCACCGGTGCAATCAATATTCAGGTAGACGGGATCCGGGCCAGCGAGGCAAGAATCGAAATCATCTCCGTAACAGGAGAGCGCATTTTCGAAGAAACCATTGCTGTGGGTAATGGAACTCTGAAAAGGTCTGTTGATCCTGATCTTATTCCCGGCATGTATTTTATCAGGGTATGGGCAGGAAAGCAGCACTTGACCGATAAATTCATCAAACAATAATTAACCCTCGTTATGAAAAAAATTCTTTTGTCTTTCCTACTGGTTCCCTTTTTATTCGCTTGTAATACAACGGAGCAGGGTGCAAATATGACCGGGAAGGTCCAGAACCTTACCACAGGATTCTTTATGCTTGGCGGACCCGGCGGCGCCAAGGATACTGTTCGGACCGATGAAAAGGGCAACTTCTCTTTCCCGGTTCCGGAGCTGACTCAGTTGTCGAATTATTACCTCATGGTGGGCGAGAAGGATTATATGCCATTCAAACTGGCCCCGGGTATGAACCTGGAAGTCACTTTTGATGCCAATAACTTTAAAACATCCCTCAAATTTGCCGGTAAAGGTTCCGATATTAATAATTATTTGGTTGCCAAGTCATTAACTGGTTCGGCGGGCAATTATGATGGGTATAAGCTGGACCCGGTGGCTTTTCGCTTGAAACAGGATTCCACTCTTGCCGCAGAAAAGGCTCAGTTAGCAGCTGCAACAAAGGACCATGCCAATGATCCGTTCTGGAAAATGGAGGAGGGGGAAATACTGTTCGGTTGGGCGAATAATCTTGCCATGTATGAGCCTTATCATGCCTATTTTGGCGGGATAGCCGATTATAAGGCACCGGCCGATTTTTATTCATTCCAGAAAGATGTGAATATCAATCAGCCTGATTACGTCCATTCGCAGGCATTCAAACAATACGTATCCACTATCGTGGGTAAGGTTGCCAGTGGCAAGATGGATGCTATGAAAATGGCGGATTCAACGCTGACACCGGATATGGCGAAAATTCAGCTGGAAACCGCCCAGGAAATGATCACGGATCAAACAGTACTGGACAATTACTTGTTCGATGACTTGTCAGGGCAGGTTCAATGGAAAGAAATTACAGATATTCAGGGATCTATCGACTTTTTCATGAATAATTGCAAGGATACTTCACTCATTAACAAGCTGACAGCCACTATCGG
>JBBQOG010000474.1:0-2268 GCA_038330665.1 Bacteroidales bacterium | reverse complement strand
TGCTTGATATTGGTACGAACCGTAACCCGGCATCTGACAATCAGCTCAATCCCGTTCTTTGCCACCGCTTTTACAGGCGGAGTATTCAAAACCTTTGGGTTTACCGACATCTGGACGGCTTCCAGAACATTACGACCGGCCAGGTCGATGGCGGTGGCCATTTTAAAATCGAGCGACAAGTTCGCTTTATCAGCAGATACCAGCGCATTTACCACCAGCTGAACATGACCGCCGGCCAGATAATGAGCTTCAAGGTCATCCCGTTTCAGGGCAATCCCGGCCTTGGTACTTACAATTAAGGCGTTCACAATAATTCTTGGCGGCACTTTCCGCCAGCGCATGAATATCAGCTGTATCAGCGATACGCGGACGCCGCTGATCATGGCCTGGAACCATAAACCCAACGGAACAATGTACATCAGGATAGCCAGTCCGACTATAGAAGCCGCAATAATACCGATCAGGTAGATCGTGCTTGTGTCCAAATTCATATCAATCAGTTATTAGTTTTACAACAATAAAGGAGGGTTCCACCCTGACGACTTTTACCACCGTCTGCTGGTCGATAAAGGGCCCCTCGGAATGCGCCTCCACGCGGGTGTCCCCGATCTGAACCATCCCAACCGGTCCGAGCCGTGTTACCGCAATCCCGGTATCTCCTGGTTTTATTCCGTATCCCGTTACATCGTTAGCCTTCGAGTTGACTTGGGTGTGCAGGGAAACCCTGTTCCATGTTTTGGAACGGAAGGTGAGTCCGATCACCAATCCCATAGATACCAGCACCCCGGCAAGAACAATTATCCCGGTGGTTACCCCGAATATACTGAAGGAAAGATAAACCGATACGGCCATCAGAATCAGCGCACCGATGCCGGCGATACTGATACCCGGAATCACAAGGAACTCCAGCAGAAACAGAACCAGCCCTGCCAGAATCATCAATACAATGCCAAATAATGTCATTTGAATGGTTTATTCGATAGTCACTTGCAGACCGCGCGTGAGCAGATCCAGCTGCATCGGCTTAAGGGTTTCTGCATCGCCCTTCTTAATGTCGCACTCGCCCTGATGGTGGGTGATAAAGGCACACTGCTCCGCCTGAATCGGATCATGTCCACAAACCTCTATCAATGAATCTATTACAAACATAAAGGTGTTGATGTCATCATTGTGCAGAATAAGAAAATGTCCGTCACCGGTACTGAAATCAGTCAGGTTAAAGGATTCGGGATTTTGTTTGCTTTTGTCCGGGCTCATTGCCTTGTTTAAAAAAAGGAATGCCAAATTAGAAAATTTTATTCACACAACAGCCAGCCAATGTTAATAAACTTCCAAATAGCGGAGAAATCCATGCCGAATTAGTTGATATATTTGTACTTTAACCAACATAGACGATTATGGAACAGCTGAAAACAGGCGATAAGGCACCCGATTTCTCGTTTACCGACGATACCGGTGCGATGAGGAAACTTAGCGATTTCGTGGGAAAGAAAGTTGTGCTCTATTTCTATCCAAAAGACAACACCCCCGGATGTACGCTGGAAGCCTGCAGTTTGCGCGACGGATATGATGAGCTTCGCCAGAAAGGCTTTGAGGTGATTGGGGTGAGTGCCGACTCGGCAAAATCCCACGAAGGGTTTAAAGCCAAGTTTAATTTGCCCTTCATGCTGGTCTCCGATACGGAAAAATCCGTATTGAATTCCTATGGGGTTTGGGGCGAAAAAAAATTCATGGGCAGAGCTTTCATGGGGGTCATTCGAACCACTTTCGTTATCGACGAAAAGGGCCTGATATCAAGAATAATTAACAAAGTCGATACCAAGAATCACGCAAAACAAGTTTTGGAAGAGATGGAAAAATGATCCGGTTTCTCCATTTTTGCATGTTTTCTGCATCTATATTACCAGCTAATTAAATTTGAAATGGAAAAAGACAATTCAATTCAGAAAGAAAAACAAAAAGCACTGCAACTCACCATTGAAAAATTGGAAAAGAGTTACGGTAAGGGCACCATTATGCGAATGGGCGGAGATGCAATTGAAGACATCCCTACGATCCCTTCAGGATCCATCAGTATTGATGTGGCTACCGGTGTCGGTGGGTATCCAAAGGGAAGAGTGGTAGAGATTTTCGGACCGGAATCTTCGGGTAAAACCACGCTGGCCCTGCACGCCATCGCCGAATCTCAAAAAGAGGGCGGCACGGCAGCCTTTATTGATGCAGAACATGCCTTCGACCGCTATTATGCCGAAAAGCTGGGGGTAGATG
>JBBQOG010000473.1:0-2284 GCA_038330665.1 Bacteroidales bacterium | reverse complement strand
AAGAACAGTCATCTGTGTCACCTGAAAATGAGGAGGTGGAAAAATGAGTACCATTCATTTTGCCCATCCGCAGGTAATTTACCTGGCTTTACTCATCCCACTCATGGTGGGGTGGTATCTCTTCCGCCAGCTGAAAACATCACCAACCATTCAAATATCTGGCATTCAGCCATTTAAAGGTGGACCCTCGACCTGGAAAAATTATGCCAGGCACCTTCCTTTTATTTTGAGACAAGGTGCAATTGCGTTGCTTATTATTGTAGTGGCTCGCCCACAGTCGTCGAACTCCTGGGAAAATGTGACCACGGAGGGTATCGATATCATTATTTCACTTGATATTTCAGGCAGTATGCTGGCTGAAGATTTTAAACCCAACCGTCTGGAAGCCTCCAAGGCCGTGGCAAGTGAGTTTATTACCGGTCGTCCGGATGACCGGATGGGTTTGGTAGTATTTAGCGGGGAATCCTTTACACAATGTCCGCTTACCACCGATCATGCGGTGCTTTTGAACCTGTTTCATGGAATACAAAGCGGCATCATCGAAGATGGTACCGCGATAGGATTGGGATTGGCCACCTCGGTAAGTCGCCTCAAAGATTCCAAAGCCAGGAGCAAGGTGATCATACTCCTGACTGACGGAATGAACAACCGGGGAGAAATTGCCCCGATCACTGCAGCAGAGATCGCAAAAACCTTTGGAATTCGCGTTTACACCATTGGCGTGGGTTCGCTGGGTACCGCGCCCTACCCTTTCCAAACACCTTTTGGCGTTCAGTATCAGAATGTGAAGGTTGAAATAGATGAAGGCGTATTGAAGGATATCGCTAACATGACGGGTGGAAAATATTTCCGGGCCACCAACAACCAGAAACTTAAAGAAATTTATCAGGAAATTGACAAACTGGAAAAATCGAGGATTGATGTAAAAGAGATCAACACCAAAACAGAAGAGTATCAGAAGTATCTGTACCTGGCGCTGCTGTTGCTGGGTATTGAAATGGTGCTGAGGCTGACCCTATTTAGAAGAAATCCTTGATTTGTTAAATAACTATCTGAATTAGAATGAATAACGCATTCAGGTTTGAAGACGAGCGAGCATTGTTTGGTTTAGCGGTGATTCCGCTGCTTTTCCTTTTGTACCTTCTCACACGGAGGGTTCAAAAAAAGCAGTTACAGCGCTGGGGTGATCAAACTTTGCTAAACCGGTTGATGCCGGATTTTTCGGCTACCCGGACCTTTGTGAAATTTACGATCGGAATGCTTGCCTTCGGAATCATGGTGCTGGCAGTCGCCCGGCCCCAGTTCGGTACTAAAGCGGCGGAAGTTAAGCGAAAAGGAGTGGAGATGATCATTGCCCTGGATGTATCGAATTCCATGATGGCAGAGGACATCAAGCCCAACCGCCTCGAAAATGCCAAGATGGCGATCAGCCGGCTAGTGGATCAATTGGAAAACGATAAGATCGGACTGATCGTCTTTGCCGGGGATGCATATATACAGATGCCGATTACCACAGATTACCAGGCGGCCAAACTTTTCCTGAACTCGATCAATACCCAGATTGTGCCTAAGCAGGGAACCGCAATCGGAAGCGCCATCCGCCTGGCTATGCGCTCATTCACACCGGAATCACAGAACAGCCGGGCTATCGTGATCATCACCGATGGTGAAAACCATGAAGAGGAAGCCCTCACTGCAGCTAAAGAAGCTGCCGACGCCGGTATCATTCTGCATACCATAGGTATTGGCTCGGCGCAGGGTGTACCAATTCCGCTGACCTCTTCGGACGGTCAAAAAGATTATCGCACCGATGAAAAAGGGCAGGTGATCATCAGCAAGCTGAACGAAGAATTGCTCAGCCAGATTGCGGAAACGGGAAAAGGAATCTATGTCAGGGCAACGGCTTCTCAAACCGGCCTCAAAACCATACTGGATGAAATGAACAAAATGGAAAAAAAAGAAATCCAGATGAAAGTATATGCTGAGTATGATGAACAATTTGTTTATTACGCCGGATTCGCCCTATTCTTACTTTTACTTGATTTTATCCTGAACAACAGGAGAAATCGGTGGTTTCACAATCTAGAGTTATTTGGTAAACGGAATCTTTAATATGAAAACCCTGTATATAAGCCTGATTTTTGCATGCCTGATGCTGCCTGCAACGGCCCAGACCGGTAAAGGTGACATCCGGCAGGGTAACCGGTATTTCCAGAAAGAAAAGTTTGATGAAGCCGAAGTGGCTTATCGGAAAGCCATGGAAGCCCGCAAGACCGGTACAATT
>JBBQOG010000472.1:0-2314 GCA_038330665.1 Bacteroidales bacterium | reverse complement strand
GATTCCTCTCTGTCCGATTGGAACAGTGGCCCGGGATCACTGGCCGGAAAGAGGTCCGACCTACAGCAGTGTTTTTCAGACAGTTGAAGGAGGACCCGGATACTGGGCCGGAAATAAATTCCATTACGGACCGCCCAAGTTTAAGATGAATTCAACACCCAGCTGTTATAATGAGGAAATTTCAACCCCGGGCTGGCAATTCTTCTGGAGCGATACTCCGTTACCCGACCATTTGCTCGGCATCGCCCAGTTGTCGAACCGCCTGCTGATTCCACCGGATGGTTGCACCTTCGAGGGAAATCCGAACGGGGAATTCCTGGGGATCAGCTATATGTCGCTGCCACTCACCAAGCCCTATACCGGGGATTATCCAGTCGGTGAAAAATGCTGGACCCTGTTCCTGAATGCAAAAAATTTTAAGGGGCCGCTGGCCTATTATCTTCCGGAAACCTGGGCGAAAATATCCGAAAACTACCCTTTTGATAATGGCCGGGGCCTCGATGCCCGCTCTTCAACCACCAACCTCTCCGGTGGGACCATGGAAATCAATACCGTACCCGAAATCAGCGCATTAGATGCTGATAATAAACGGTATTATAAAATTCCACGCCTGCAATTTCCGGTGGATAGCCTGAACCGGACCATTCTTTCCAGAGATGTGACCTTCTTCAGTAAGGAAGCCCTTTATAACAAGGTGCTTGCCTGGAGGGATGGAGGGCCTGTTCCAACCGGATCATTCATAAAAAGGGGATACACCAGACCCATCATGCATACCTATCCGGTAACCTATAATCAGGATGGCAAAACGATCATCGGAATAAATACCCTGGCCACACCCATTATTGTCGGTGGCAACGACTTTGGATTAAAATGGACCGGATCAGGTGAAGGAAACATGAGAAGTTTTCCGGAGTATTTCAAAGATTCCGCAAACTTCAGGGTTGCCATACCGGAGTCCGAAGTACCAGCTTCAACCGGTCTGGTCGCAGCACGTTTTGCTCCACCTAACCCGGATCCAACTTCCTATCGTGCATCAATGAGCGGCGCATGGCGAACTCCCGGACCGGTAGCCGGACCGTTTTATGCCTACCTCAATGATCATTCGCTGGTGACCTATTTCTGGTACCGGTTCATCGATCAGCCCGTATTTCAGCAGTTTAACTGGTCGGCTGGGAAAAGGGACAGCTTGCAACACCTGGTCGAAGCCATGCATACCAACTGGTTAATCACTGATTCGTATATGCCGGATCCCACCGGTGGGGAGCTGGTTAATTTTGATCCGGCTCTTTTTGTGACTCCGCCGGCAGAGTATGCCATCGGATATGTCCCGATCGTTGTGGGTCAGGAAGTATCGGATATTTCCGGTATGACGAGTTTGCCGGGTACCGTTTCCCCTACGATTCAGGTTTATCCCAATCCGGCGACCCATACCCTGACCATACAGCTAACTGCAATTCCAGGTGACCGGTCGAGTCTTAAATTAATGGATCTGGATGGAAAACTGATAGAGGCGATCCAAATGAATAAGCAATCCAAGATATTGGATGTCAGTAAATTAGCAAATGGAACGTACCTTATGAATTATTCGGATGGGGTTCATTCCGATACGGTACAGTTTGTCAAGACCAAATAATAACAATAAAAGAGAAACAAGATGAAACTTCGATTTCCCCGGATGATCCCAATCAGGATCTTTATTTTCATTCCCGCCATAATCCTGATGTCATGCACGCAGCAGCCTGCTGATGAAGCGCAAAACGACATCCCCATGGACGCCGGGTTCAAAACCCCTCCGCCGGCTGCACGTCCGGGTGCGTTCTGGTGCTGGCTCAACGGGAACATGAGTTTCGAATCGATCACCCGGGATCTTGAACAGATGAAAGCCAAAGGGATGAACCGGGCCGAAATCTGGGATGTGGCGGCTGCTCAGAATGCCAATAACTTTATTCCTGCCGGAGGCGCCTTTCTGGGTGATCAATCAGTGGAACTGATCAAACACGCTATTGCCGAAGGGAAACGGTTAAAGATGAAAATCGGTATTATCGGTTCCAGTGGATGGAATGCCGGCGGATCGTGGGTAACCCCCGATTGGGCCTCAAAATCCCTCTATTATTCTGAAGTTGAGGTGAAAGGTCCCCAACAGAAAACGATTGAACTGCCGTTTCCAAAGTTTCCTGCAGATTGTCCTATGAAGGATTCGGTTACACCCGTATTTTATAAGGATATCGCAATACTGGCAGTCCCTTTCACCGAATCAAAATCATTGGGTGCTATTGATCAGGTTGTTGATCTTACCCCCGATTTTAAAGACGGA
>JBBQOG010000471.1:0-2343 GCA_038330665.1 Bacteroidales bacterium | reverse complement strand
ATACCCTTTTCTGCCATCCGGTAGCAGCACCGGCAAGAAATCCCGGGTGGATTTCTGTTCCGGATCCAGTAGTAAAATTCCACCGGTCACCAGGTCGGAAACTGCAGAGCCCGTCGCGTTTGGCTCGCTGAGAATCTCACCGAAATCCCCCAGATAGATATATCTTGCCGAGGCTTTCCATGTATCAAGCTGCGATTCCGTTAACGGCACCAGGCCGGCAGATTCAGTCCAGGCGATATAATGATCCGGAGTCTGAATAAGGTACCAGCCATTTTCCTCCTGCAAAACCTGAACGGGAGTTCCCATCAGGGCCTGTGTGGCCATCTCTGCGGAATGCGCGGGGGTATAGCGCAGGTTGGCCACGGAAATCGTGATCAAACCCCAGATTTTGCCTTTCAGCGCAATATCCGGGAGCCTGATAATGCTATCGGTATAGGTGACCTGCTGATTTTTGAGCTGGTCGATGAGTTTACCCAAAGCCTCGGTATTGGTTGTTTTCCCTGTTAGCAGAATGCCGGTATCGGAATAGGTCGCCTTGAGTGAAAATACTTCCACGCGGGTGTCGGCAATCGTTTGACTCTGAATTGAGTCGATAAGGAACCGGGTCAATTCCAGATCATTTCGTTCGGGTGTGCATGACACCACAGCCCCCAGGATGATCAATAAAATCCAGGGCTTACTGATTCTTTTTTTCAATTGATACCACATATAAGTTATAATCCCATTGGTTAAAATACAGATTTCCACCGGACCATTCCACTTCTCCTCGCTGGAAGTCGAAGGGTTCTGAGCGGTAATGCTTTTTTTCCGGATCAAAAGGAAGGGCAAAACCGTCGTTGACGATCATCCGGTAGGAATCAATGCCCGTAAGATAAAAATCTTTTACTGCCGGGCTTGACGTTTTCTGGAGTCCGAAACTCATATCCACCGGTACCCATCCGGTACCGCGGAACCAGAGCTCACACCAATCGTGCAAATTTTCCTCACCGGGATGAAGCATCCATCCACTTTGCCATCTGGCCGGTATTCCCTTATAGCGGGCCATCGACATCAGCAGGAATGTTTTCATTCCACAATCACCATGTCCCTGGCTGATCACGTAATCCGGGATACATTCGAATGTGGAGTATTCGAGTGCCGAAGCCCAGGGAATATGCTGATCTATCCAATAATAACAGGACCTGATGATCTTTAATGGGTCTGTTTCAGTCCCGGACAAACTATCTGCCAGCTGCCTGACTTTTGCACTAAAGGCCACATGAGGCAATTCTTCACGGATATATTCTTCGGAGGGCACGGGTTGATTGCTATTGCCGGTTTCAATTTGTTCCGGATTGAACCATTGACCTGAAATTTCAAAGGATGCCTGATAGGAGAAAAGGGTTGGCTTTCCGGCCACCGCTTTTTGGGTGGCAAAAAGCGAGGAATGCAAAACGGAGGGATTCGACTGTTGGATATTGTCCGGAACCGAAGAAATCAGCACTACATTCTTTTGTCGGGGTCCGGATTCCCTCGGGTAAGGCATCCAGCAGCGGATTTCTTCTCCGGCCGGAAGGGCATCGGCATCGACGGTGATCGTGTACCCGATGGTAAACTTTCGTGTTTCAACCGGAATGCCGGACTGATTGCGCCGGATAATCGCCGAGGTATTCTCCAGCCTGATTGAATCCAGCGGATCGACCGTGATTCCATTCTGTTGGTGTCGGACACGAAAGGCTGCTGTATCCAGCCGGAAGAGGTTTGAAACCGCATACTTAAAATACCATTTTTCGCCATCAATCTGCCTCATTTCCAGGTGTCCCTGTTGTTCCCATGCATTCATCAGACTGTCGGAAAGGGTAGGGTAATATTTGGAGAGCTGGTCGCGGATCTGACTGTTGCTTTTGGTGAAGTCGAGCCTGGTGCGGTCCATCATGGCCTGACGGCCAATGAGCCAGGTCCGTTCACTGTTTGAGATCCGGTTCCGGGTGAGTGAGGTTTTAATTAATTCAGCGGCCCGGTCATATTCGCCCCGGGAATAGTTATCGTTGATCAAAGCCTTATCGTTCTGAAAGTTATTTTCAGAGGTGCATTGACTCAGCAAACCCAAAAGGAGTATCAGTGTAAATATCCTGAACATAATCTGAACGGTGAATCCTCCGAAAGATAGGAAAACCGTTCAGATTAATAGCGCCTGCGGCGTGTGGAAGTTGAGAGTCCGAGTACGCCGAAAAGTCCCCTGGCGGCTTCCCTGACCAGAACTTTTGTAACCTGGCTTTTCATCACTTGTTCGAACATGGATGGACCTTCCTTTGCAGTCC
Organism: Bacteroidales bacterium; assembly: GCA_038330665.1. Lineage (GTDB taxonomy): Bacteria > Bacteroidota > Bacteroidia > Bacteroidales > UBA12481 > UBA12481. Next base: position 43 of record JBBQOG010000471.1, on the reverse strand, counting down.
TGGGTTTTCCACCGACCTGAGGATCAGTATACTCTGCCGGAGT
>JBBQOG010000470.1:0-2386 GCA_038330665.1 Bacteroidales bacterium | reverse complement strand
GGTAGGTTTGTCATTGATATAGAAGTTTCCGGCGGTGTTAACCAACCGCGTACTGGCTTCCTCTATCGCATAACGGTCGGTGGCAAATATGGCACCGGTGAGTGCATAAGGGGAGGTTTTGTCGACCAGATCCAGGGTTTCTGAAAATTTTTCATCGGGATACAGGTAAATGGTCAACACCGGTCCGAACAATTCGGTGTGCATGGTAACATAATCAGGATCCTTGGTAAGAATCACTGTAGGCTCAATGAAATAGCCGGTTTCCTTCGAGAAATTTCCGCCTGCCACAATTTCCACTGTGGGATCCAACCGTGCTCTTTCGATATACCCGGTGAGCTTATCCCAGGATTTTTCATCGATCACGGCATTGATAAAATTGCTGAAGTCTTCCGGGCTGCCCATCTTAAACTGATGCAGGTCGTCGAGCAGGTGGCACAGCACGGTGGGCCAGATGGATTCGGGGATATAAGCCCTCGAAGCGGCCGAGCATTTCTGTCCCTGGTATTCGAAAGCGCCCCTCGAGAGTGCGGTTGCCACTTCAATGGGTCGCGCACTCGGGTGTGCCAGTATATAGTCTTTCCCTCCGGTTTCACCTACCAGCCTTGGAAAGGACCTGTATTTCCCGATGGAGCGGCCCACTTCCGACCACATCGATTGGAATACTTCGGTAGATCCGGTGAAATGAATTCCTGCCAGGTCGGGATGGCCCAGGGCGATATCGGCTGCCTCTTTGCCGGGAGCGAATACCATATTGATCACCCCATCCGGCAATCCTGCGGCGCGGTATACGTCCATCAGCACCTTAGCTGAATAGATCTGGGTTTGTGCGGGTTTCCAAACCACGACGTTCCCCATGAGAGCCGGTGCGGTTGCCAGATTTAATGCGATGGAGGTGAAATTAAAAGGGCTTACTGCATAAACAAATCCTTCCAGTGGCCGCTGTTCCAGGCGGTTCCAGGTGTAACGGTTGTTCTCGGGCTGGATGCCATAAATATCCGCCATGAACCTGACATTGAAATTCAAGAAATCAATGGACTCAGAAGCGGCATCAATTTCAGCCTGATGGATATTTTTTGATTGTCCCAGCATGCTGGCGGCATTGATTTTGTACCGGAAAGGTCCGGAAAGCAGGCTGGCGGCTTTCAGAAACACCGATGCCCGATGCTCCCAGGAGGTTTCCGACCATTTCAGCCTGGCCACAAGGGCTGCCTCTATTGCTTGGGTTACCTGCTTGCCTGTACCGAGATGATAATGGGCAAGAACGGTCTGGTGATCGTGGGGTGGCCGGATCTCCTCCAGTATCCCGGTCCGGATCTCCTTTCCTCCAATTATCATGGGGATATCATACTGCTGAGCCTTCAGTTGCCGGATGGTTTCGACCAGGTCATTGCGGTCCTGAGATCCGGGTTTGTAGGTTCTCACTTCTTCATTTACAGGGGTTGGGGGAGTGGAAATGCTAATCATTATTTGCTCGTTTTTTATTATCGCTATAACAAACGGAAAGACCTTTTGTTATAAAAAAACGGCTGCGAAAGCTTTAAAGCTACGCAGCCGTACTGGTGATTGGTTGGATTTGGGTTGACTAACGGATTTTTACCGATCCCATGTTTGCGGAGACCTTAATGATTGAGCTCCCGTTTCCGATGGTTCCGGATGCTTTCTGAGGAGAAAGCCCTGTAATATCGTGATCACGATCTTTGGATAACTTCATTCCATCCGGGACCTTGAGGGATCCCATCGTTACCTCAGCGGTCAATTTATATTCTGCTTTCGGATCCGTCACGATCGACAGGTCTCCCATGTTTTGATCGATCACAACGCTATTGAAACCTGCCGAAATATTCCGCAGTTTGCAGCTACCCATGTTCATATCAATTTTAACTGATTTTGAAATGTTTTCCACTGATAACTCACTGTTATTCAGGTCAGCAGTAAGCGATTCAACGTTTCCGAAATCCAGCTGACAAAACTGAGCGTCAAGAGTCAATACTTTGCAATCATCAATTTTTACGGATTCACAGTGCTGTATGTCGATCTTGGCCTGATTCAGAGTTCCGATACTCACCTTGCTGAACTGAATGTCGAGGGAGGTTTCGGCACCGGTGAGACTGACTGCATTAAGGGTCCCGAATTGCAGGTCGAGGTTGAATTTCCCGGTTAAGGTGCTTGCGATCACATCGCCAAACTGATTGTCGATTTTAATGGTGATATCTTTCGGGCACTTGACGAAATAATCAATGCGGAAGGATTGTTTATCCCCTTTTGAGTTGAAGTTGATCTTCTTATCCTCTCCGATTTTTGTTTTGGCGAAAATTTGGTTTCCTTCTTCCCTGAAATCGACCTTAATTTTTTCCATTAATTTTTTACCACGGGCTTCATCGAGACC
>JBBQOG010000469.1:0-2394 GCA_038330665.1 Bacteroidales bacterium | reverse complement strand
GTGATGAGGAGAACCGACTGAAACAGGAAATGATCCTGGGACTTGCTGGAATCAGGCTGATTAGCAGGCTTGAAATTTCCCCGGATATCTTCCATTGCAATGAAGGCCATGCGGCATTTATCGGCCTCGAGCGCATTGTGCGGTTAATGGAAATTAAAAAGTTCACCTTCGCTGAATCCCTTGAAGTCGTAAGAAGTTCTACACTCTTTACAACGCATACCCCGGTTCCCGCGGGACATGACACCTTTACCGAGAGTATGATGCGTACCTATTTGGGGCATTTCCCGGAACGTTTTAATATTACCTGGGAAGATTTTATCGGATTGGGCCGGATCGAACAAGGCAACTCCTCTGAACGCTTCTCTATGTCACATCTCGCCGCACGCCTCTCACAGGAGATCAATGCGGTAAGCAACCTTCACGGTGAGGTGACGAGGAAAATGTTTGAGAAGGTCTGGAAAGGATACTATGCGGATGAACTGCATATCGGATTTGTCACCAACGGTGTACATTATCAGACCTGGACGGCGGAAGTCTGGCAGAAACTTTATCTGGAAGTGTTTGGGCCTAAGTTTCTTGAAAATCAGGCGGATACAACCTATTGGAGTAAAATCCACTCTGTGCCGGATGAACGAATTTGGGAAATCAGGAACACTTTGCGGAAATCCCTGGTTGATTATATCCGTCACCGACTTGAAAAAGTTTCCATCCAGCGCCATGAACCGCCAAAGCAAATCAAGGAGATCTTGCAGAAACTGAACGACAAAACCTTAACCATTGGTTTTGCCCGGAGATTTGCCACCTACAAGAGGGCACACCTGGTATTCCGGGATCTCGATCGGTTAGCAAAGATTGTGAACAACCCGAATCGTCCGGTGCATTTTATTTTCGCTGGTAAGGCACACCCGAGGGATAAGGCAGGTCAGGACCTGATCAAATTCATTGTGGAGATCTCCAGGCGTCCGGAGTTTCGTGGTAAGATCGTGTTCCTGGAAAACTATGATATGACCGTTGCGAGAAAAATGGTTCAGGGTGTTGACATCTGGTTAAACACCCCGACCCGGCCACTCGAAGCATCCGGAACCAGCGGGATGAAAGCGACCATGAACGGAGTCATGAACTTCAGCGTTCTGGATGGATGGTGGTGTGAAGGCTATCGGTCCAATGCCGGATGGGAGCTGCCTCAGGAAAGAGTTTATGATGATCAGAATTTTCAGGATGAGCTGGATGCAGCCACCATTTATGACCTGCTGGAAAATGAAATCGTGCCGCTCTATTACAATGTCAATGACCAGGGAGTACCGGTGGATTGGATTCAGTACATCAAGAATACCATTGCTCAGATTGCCCCGATGTTTACCACCCGTCGGATGATCGATGATTATTATGATCGTTTCTATAGGATTCTCGGTAACCGCGCCAGCGACATGCGTGCCAACAATTACCATATGGCCAGGGAAATTACCCGTTGGAAGAAGAAAATTGCCGGGTTATGGGATAAAATCGAGGTTGCCGAAGTACTCTATTCAAAGGATCTTTCGAAGCCCCTGCGAATGGGTGAGGAGTATACCGCTGAGGTGGTCTTGAAACTCAACGGTTTGACACCCGATGACATCGGCGTGGAGTTGGTTATGCTGTCCGTATCGCCCAATGGAGATCAGGAATTCGTACTGAAACAGGAGTTCTCGAGTGTGGAAAAGCAAAACGGGCATACCCGTTACCGTTTGGGAACCATACCTACACAACCGGGCGTGTTCAATTATGGAATTCGCATATTTCCAAAAAGTGTGTTAATCCCTCACCGTCAGGATTTTGCTTATTTGAAGTGGATCTAAGAAGTTAGTATTTTTTCTCTTCTTTTCAGCTGATGGTCAGCAACGCATAGCCGGCGAGGCTTAACCGTACCCGGATCCCAACGGTGATCATTTGGCTGTAAAGTTGAGTTTCACTTCCGTTTTTTGTGGGTTCAATATAAGAAACAGTCAGACGGTCCCGTGTTTCGAAACCGGCCAGGCTGAGTGCATGTTCAGGAATCCTGATTAAGGTTTCGCTCAGATCACTATCAAAGGCTGTGACGACTAAATACAGCCTGTCTTCCTCGATTCCGCCATAGCGCAAGAAGGCGAAAATCCTCTCGCGAAAGGGCAGCGTTTCATTTACCCACATCAGGTCATACAGGCTGCCGTTGGCAAAGACACGGAAATCACGGGCCAGACGAAGCAGGACGGAATAGGCTTTTCTCAGGGCCAGCTGGTTCTCTGACAACCCCAGTCCGTCGCATCTGCCCGAATGGAACCACTTTTGAAATTCAGGCATCACCGAATAATCAAAAATACTCGTTCTTCCATCATCTCCGCTGAATCCCTGTATCCCCAGAGCCGGTTCCCCCACCTC
>JBBQOG010000468.1:0-2410 GCA_038330665.1 Bacteroidales bacterium | reverse complement strand
CTGTTTTTGGAAGCTCCCGTTGGATTGAAATTGAATTTTAATCCGGTGATGAACAAGAATTACGGTCATATTAACAACCGGTATTCAACCAGTTTGGTAGCAGGCCTGAATCCCAGATATGACCTTTTAGGGCGTAGTCCCGCGGGTACCGATGGTGTAACGGGAAAAATGACAAAAGCATTCGATTTATATGCAGAACTGGGCGGAGGCGTTAATTTCTACAATCACGATGTGATGCTGGGTGTGGAGCTGAAATTCTCTCTTGGCCTGATAAATATTTTCACAAAATCCCAGGATCCGGTGGAGCTGCAGAAGCTATATCCGCATGCTATTGACCGGATGTTTTCCAGGCTGGTTATACTCTCCTTTCTCATTCAATAAAAAGCAGGAATGGATGGGCTCCGTCCCTGCTTTTTAAATCAATTCTGCTGCCGGGGGAATCAATCGTCGCACCCGGGATCATCGGCATTGTAGTTGCACCACGATTGTTTGAGACGGGCCGCCCTACAGCATTCAATGATGTCGAAGTGACTGCTGACATTAATGTTCCAGTTAAAACCGGTTTGGTTGGCACTGACACCTGTGCTGAGGTTAAGACCATCTGAAACAAATACCTTTGTCCGGATGGTTTGTTCCTTCCATCCGAATCCACCTGACCCCGTAGTGAAGGAATCAGATCCGAAGCCACAGTAAGGATCGTCTCCGTAAACAATTCCCGTAACCATCAATCCTGTCAACAGGATCGCGAAAGTAAGTTTCCATTTTGTTTTCATTTTTTCATGTTTTGATTAATAAGGTTTTGTTAACCATTCGTTTTTAATTTTTGCGAACCAGAGTACGGGCCTGTCTTTTGCCAGGGCCGATTTAACCAGTGAATCCATCACCTGATACAGTCCTGCGGAACCCGGATCCGGCTGACGGCTGTCCGCTGACTCCTTCATGGCGAGAAGCAGGTCCATGTCATATAATCCTACCAGTTCATTCTGATCGCTTTTTGCAATTGGATATAAAAGGGGCACACGGGCATTGCTGCTGGCCAGGTGATCAGAATAGGCGCCCTTACCTGTGCTCAGGTCAGCCATTGCAAGTTGGAGGCGACCATTCAGGATAATCCTGAAAAGCCTCACCGGACCGAAAGCCACGAGCTGGTCCTTGCCGTAAACATAGTTTCCGGTCAGTGCCTTTCGGTTCCCTGGGGAGCTGAAGCGGATGTTCCTCAACCCCTCGGGATATTTTACGCGGCCCCAATCCATGACCATATCCGCAGCCACATGCCCATGCCGGTCGATTTTGTAAAGGGTGTCGGACTGGCTCAGCAACAAGGCACCGCCATCGAATTCTTCGAGGTGCCTTTGATAATTCATCGACCAGTAGATCGATGTGTCACCGGTCACCAGGGCCGGTCCCCTGGAAGTTCCATCCGGGTTTAACAGAAAAATGCCTGGAGGTAAACTGTCGATTCCGTTATTCGAACCTGAAGCGTTAAATCCTGCGAGCAGGTTATTCCCGAGACCAACCATATCCTCGGCGGACCACTGAATCGGGAAATACCGGAGCAGGTGCCCATCCAGGTCAAAAACCAGAATCATGGAAGGCCAGAAGGATTGAAGCCAGAGCTCCTGTTTTTCGGAATTGATCCAAAAAGCCTCCAGCTCCCGGTATTCGCCTGGTCCGCGACCGACTCGCTGGATACGGTAACGAAATTTGCCGGTGGTATCGAAACAAAATACCGCTTCGAGCTTTTTATCAAGGAGGAAAATATTTCCGCCATTCACCACTACTTTGTTGATGTCGGTAAATGCGGATTCCGGTTGATTTTCCAATTGAACAAAATGGACGCTGCTCAGGTAACAGCCAATATCCAATACTTTCGCATTTTCAAATGAAATCGGGTATGAGGTGGCGGGTCCGGAAGGTTTTCTTCCACAACTACCCATTAGTAATGCGCATAATATCAAGTGGATATATATGGGATTTTTCATATTTCAGGGATTACTGTAAATATTTGCGTTTGATCAGTTTCAGGTAGTCCCGGGTCTGAACGTCGAGGGACGGGTAGGGGGTAAAGGCCATGCCGGCAATCTGTTCCTTTCCCGCGATAAAAAAATAGGGAATATCCAGGGAGTCCATGGGCAACCCCAATGCCCGGTCTGGTATTTCAAGAAATTCCGTCCCGGTCAGAATTTTTTTCCGGTGCCTCCACTGTTCGTCCGCCGGTGGTTGGGTTGAAAACAGTACAAGCAACCGGTTTCGGTTTAGTTCAGGGATTTCGTTCTTCAGCGTAAACAGAAGTTGATCGATACAAGTGGAGCAATTCCGGTCGGATAGGACCAGTACTAATTTTTTCAGTGGTCCCAGGAAATCCTCCAGATCGTGATGAATTCCGTCGGAACTCATGACCCTGATCGGT
>JBBQOG010000467.1:0-2451 GCA_038330665.1 Bacteroidales bacterium | reverse complement strand
AATGGATATAGCCCGGACATGATGAGTCCCCGGTTCCGAATAGTACGCCTTATCATGCATCAGCACGTGTGGCGTGTTTTTACCGATCAACAGCAAGTCGCCTTCTCCAAATTCCTCAGTTTTGTCGACCACCAGAATCACACCACTGCCTTCAATGATATAGGTCAGCTGGCACTCTTCGTGGAAATGAATGGAATCATAGAAATAGGGCAGATCCCAATACTCCACTCTGACGGTTTCTTCCTGCAGCCGCGGTACTTTGAAGCATATTGGGTCTATTTCTCTCATGAACTAAATAATTTATATACAATCATATATTATAGTCAAATCAAATATATGATCTTTTTAATTTCATCGCAAAATAAAATCGATAAAATTTTCAACAGATTGAAAATTTGTGAACTGCAAAGGGCTCGGACAGCCTATTTCTGAACGTTTAAATTGAGGTTCAGGATTTCCTGAAGCACCATGGCAAGTGCACCATAGATGGCGGATTGGCCTTTGTGACTGGCTGGAAGGATGCGATATTTGGTGGATCGGTGATCAAAAACATTTTCCTCTATCACGGGTTTCAGCGTATTCCAGAAAATGTCGCCACTCATGCTTACCCCCCCGCCTAAAATGATTGCCTGAGGATTAAATATATTGAGCAACCCGGCGATGGCCCGGCCCAGGTAGCCCATGGCCTCAGTGAAAACGGCCACTGAAAGAGGGTCGCCCTGGACGGCTGCCTCCGCCACATGCCTGGCTTCCAGCTCTTGGGCCGGAATGGAATGCAAAACACTGGCGGAATCACTTCTTAAGGCAATCAGCGCTCTTTTGGCAATGGCATCACCGGAAGCATAGGAGGTCAGGCAGCTCTTTTTACCACAAGTGCAGAATACCTGCTCATCGCCAATAACCGGAATATGGCCAAATTCACCCGCCATACCATCGGTTCCGTAAAAAAGCTTTTTGCCGATTACGATTCCGGCACCAATACCATATCCCACATTAATGCAGATCAGATCATCAAACTTTGGTCCCGTGCCAAAGGTCATTTCCCCAAGTGCCATGGCTCTGTTCACATTGTCGAAGTATACCGGATAGGGTACTTGTGATTCCATGAAATTCCGAAGTTCAATATTCCGCCAGTTAAAGGCAGGGGAATATTCAACAATCCCCGTGCTGAGATTGATGATTCCGGCAACTGCCATTCCAACTCCCACGATCCGGTCGGTATTAATCAGGTTCGTGCTGGCCAGGTTTTTAATAACCTGTACCACCTTGTTCAATATATACTCGGGTTCCTTTTGGTACTCGGTGACCACTTCCACTTCCTTGATGATTTCAAAAGAAAGATTGGTAAGTACCCCCCGGATATAAGTAGTTCCAAGGTCTATACCGATCAGGAAATGTTGCGCTCCATTGAAGGAGACAGGTTTCATGGGACGTCCCTTGGAGCTGGCAAGCGGCTGCCGTTCCGCCAAAAGCTGGTCCGTGATGAGCAAATCAACCAATCGGGATACCGTTGCGGTACTTAATCCGGTCCTCCGGCTGATGTCAAGTCTGGAAATATTGCCTGATTTATACACTGACTTAAGAATCAGTGATTTATGGTGCTTGATCTGGCTTCCGTTGGTCAGTTTTTCTGTTTTGTTTCGATTCATCCACTTCAAAATATGACGTTGCGAAATTAGAAAAAAAGGCCGCGTTTTTCAGCGGCCTTCTCTTTGCCAATCCAACCTTGTTTAACCAAAACAATTGAAAAGATTCTCGACTAAAAATAGGTCGATTATTGGCGATCAACCGAATTGATTTTAGCGTAAATGGATTGTATCTTATCCAACCAGAATCAGGGTGCTCTGAGTCAGGTGCGAAAGCCTTTATCTCTGTGATAAGATAAGGCCTACATGAGTTAACATGGTGGTGTGTTTGCGTATGAATGCCCCTTAATTTAGGTCTCAATTCAGATAACTGGTAAGAAATGAACCCCAATTTTACAACCCCGGATTCGGTGAAAGTCCTGAATGCTTCCTTTATCAAAGCGCACGTACCGATGAACCGTGCAATCGGGCTGATGGAGACGGCATTCCGGATCCTGTCGGAAAAGTCGGCCTACGTGCCACAAAGAGTGATCATGACCACACCCGAAGAATCCATGTCGATCTTCTTTAAGCCTGCCTTTCTGAAGCAGTATAAGCGGATGAGTATTAAAATTCTTACCCAGATATTGGATAACGAGAATCATAACATTCCCACAATCAAGGGCATGGTTCTGCTGGTCGACCTGATTACAGGACAAATGCTTTCCATCTGCGACGGAAATTATATTACTGCTCTAAGAACAGGCGCTGCATCAGGTATCGCCACCTCTTATCTGGCAAATACCGATGCATCATCCCTGGCACTTTTTGGATGCGGCGCGCAGGGTAAAACCCAGGTAGAAGCCATGATGAGTGTCAGGCCGAT
>JBBQOG010000466.1:0-2466 GCA_038330665.1 Bacteroidales bacterium | reverse complement strand
GGCCCGCGAATTTGCCGCAAAGGCAGTGGTGGTTACCGGCGGGGAACCCACGCTGTATCCACTCGATTTTTTATGCGAAAAGTTAAAGGAAGCCGGAATCCGGACCTATATTGAAACTTCGGGTGCATACCCATTAACCGGAATTTGGGATTGGGTTTGCCTGTCGCCCAAGCCTCAATCGCCACCCTTTTTAGATAATTATTCCAAGGCCAGTGAGTTAAAGGTGATCATCGAAAAGCCAGAGGACTTGATCTGGGCCGAAGAAAATGCTCTCCTGGTGAACCCGGGATGCCATCTTTTTCTGCAGCCGGAATGGAGCCGCAAGGATAGAATTCTTGATGATATTATCCGATTTATCGAATTAAATCCAAGATGGCGTTTATCACTGCAGGCACATAAATATATTGGCATACCCTAATGGTCCGGTACTTCCTGATCATCATTCTTTCGGGCATCGTCGGCTTAACGGTGGCTCAACAGCCAGTCCCCAAAGTTTCCTCTGCCGCGTTGAAAAATCTTGAAAAGGCCCGGTCGGCCATGCAGAATTCCGCCTGGGACGAAGCCCGGAAATTATCGGAACGATTGGTCAGGCAATCTCCGGAATGGACTGAAGGATGGAAAGCACTGGCGGAAGCCTGTCAGGGTGGAGGTGACCTAAGGGCCGGAGAAATTGCGCTGAATCATCTGGTGTCTCTTGATAGTACCGGATATCCGGAAGCCTGGAGATGGCTGGCACAATGGGCATTTAACAGAGGGGATTATGTTGGTGCCAGGCGTTCCATCTCGCAGTATGTCAGGCTTAATCGGGATTCGACCCAGCAGCCTTACGAAATCGCATTGCTGAGAGCCAGTATCCGGTTTGCCTGGAGTCAGGAATCCTTGCCGGTAAACTTGACTACAAAGCTTGAAGGTCCCGTAAATACTGGGAATGATGAATATTTTCCGAGCCTTTCGGTAGACGGTTCGGTACTTTCCTTTACACGCCAGGTGAAAGTGATCATAGAGGGAACGAGGCTTCCGGGCAAAGAGGATCTTTTATATGTGGATCTGATGCCTGACGGGTATACAGACCCGAAATTTTTTCCGCCTCCCATTAATTCTGACGGTAACGAGGGCACTCAATGCCTGAGTCAGGATGGTCGGATCATGTTTTTTACGGCTTGCAATCGCCAGGATTCCAAAGGGGGATGTGATCTGTATTATTGTGTTAAGTCCGGTGATAAGTGGAGTGATCCGGTGAACCTGGGTTATCCTGTCAATACCCGTTATTGGGAATCCACTCCTTTTCTTGCAGCGGATGGCAAGCATTTGTATTTTTCCAGTAACCGCCCGGGGGGGGTGGGAGGCATGGATCTCTGGGTTTCAACTCTTCAGCCCGACAGAAGCTGGTCGGCTCCCGGAAATCTCGGAAGTCCAGTGAATACACGGATGAATGAATTGTCGCCTTTTTTACTGGCGGATGGGAAAACGCTTTTTTTTGCTTCAAACGGTCACCCGGGTATGGGGGGATTTGATCTCTACCGCGACGATTTATCGGCTATCAAGGGTGCTTCGGCCCCTCAAAACCTGGGCTCCGGGATCAATACCTGGAAGGATGAAGATGCCCTGACGATCAATGCTTTAACGGGTATTGGATTGTTTGCTTCGAACCGGGATTCGGTTTCGGGGAAAGATATTTATCAGGTCGATCTGCAACGCTTCATCCCTTCCGGGCCCGTATTTGTGCTGTCCGGAAAAGTCCTGGACCGTGGCACGGGCATGCCGGTCGGTGCCAGGATCGAAATGCAGCCCCATGGTGACTCGCTGATCAGCCGTGTTGATTCGGATCCAGTAACGGGTACTTTCCTCATGGGTATCCCGGAAAAGCCATCCTATCGGATTGGAGTCTGGGCGGAGGGTTACCTTCCTTATTCAGAATTATATATTCAAGAATCGAGGAAAGGGGATTCCGGAGAAATGCGCACGATTTACCTTGATGCCATCCGGCAGGGCGCTTCCATTATTTTACACAATATTTTCTTCACCATTGATTCCTATGAATTATTGCCGGAATCATTTAATGACCTGACTGATATTCTTAATTTATTCCGCCAGAATCCGGGTATTGTAGTTGAGATTGCCGGTTTTACTGATAATACGGGCACGGATGAACATAACCTGATTTTGAGTCAGCACAGGGCAGAGTCAGTGATGAATTACCTGATCAACCAAGGAATTAAACCGGTTCAGGTGAGGGCTATGGGTTACGGGAGCGAGAATCCTGTGGCATCCAATGATACAGAAGAAGGAAGGGGACTGAACAGGAGGACCGAGATCAGGATCATACGATTGAACAAGGATTAAGGCATCATTAATTTCCCAATCGCATTCAATAAATCATCCAGCCGGATCGGTTTAGGCAGATAGGCGTCGCAGCCCACTCGAAAAAGCCTTTCGGTATCCACCTCTTCTGTAAAGGTGGTTTGT
>JBBQOG010000465.1:0-2473 GCA_038330665.1 Bacteroidales bacterium | reverse complement strand
TGGTGAATGCGATGTGGACCGCGGTCCCGATCGCCGACAGCCGGTTTGTAAAACCGGAAGATGTGGCCAACGATGTATACGGGTTCATGAAAACGGGTAATGACATCAAGGTCCGGTTACGGGTTGTGGGTCAGTATTGTGTAGGCGTGTATGACTATGCAGTACCGGATTCGCTGGCACTAAACGCGAACAAGCCGATGTATCAGTTCAATACAGCTGATCTGGCGATAAAAACGAATGACCTGAATACCGCTCGATCCGCCCTGAAACTGATACGCGTAGTACCCAATCCGTATTACGGCAACTCTGCTTATGAGCTGACCCAGCTGGACAATCTGGTTAAAATAACCAACCTGCCCCACACCTGCACCATTTCGATTTACTCCCTGAATGGGAACCTGATCCGGCGCTTTACAAAGGACAATGACTTCACTTTCTTAGATTGGGACCTGAAAAATCAGTACGGGATCCCCATCGCGAGCGGAGCCTATATCATTCATATTAACGCTCCGGGAATCGGTGAAAAAGTAGTTAAGTTCCTGGGAGCCCTAAGGCCACAGGATTTGCACACGCTATAACAAATGCCGCGTTCCCGCCCCTACAATTTCCTCTTCAGCATCGCCGCATAACCACCCCCCGGTGCCATTTTTATTTTTATGGTATCGCCAGGTTTTACCGTGCTTTCTTTACGGGCATAATCTTCCGCATACTGATCGGCGTTGATTCCATCCACAAATTCAATCAGGGTATAGGTACCGGCGGGTAAAAAATCGAGTTTGATATCCAGGTCCCGGGCCTTCCAATCAGTGATGGCACCGATATACCAATCTTTCCCTTTCTCTCTTGCCACGGCCACATAATCACCCACCTTTCCGGCAAGGGGTTTGGTATCATCCCAAACGGAAGGCACAGCGGAAAGGAATTCCATACACTCTTTTTCCCGATGATAAGCTGACGCAGCATCTGCAAGCATTTGCAGGGGGCTCTCAAAAACCACATAAAGCCCCAATTGATGACACCTGGTACCCTGACTCATCGGACGAATAAAATCAGCTTTAAAGTTCACCTCCTCAGAATTTCTCATGGCACCGGGAGTATAATCCATCGGGCCGGCAAACATCCTGATAAAGGGCAGCGTGCAATCATGATCCGGAGTGATATCCGCACTCCATTTATCATGCTCAAGTCCTTTTACGCCTTCACGGGTCAGCATATTCGGATAGGTACGTTCCAACCCACAGGGTTTGTATGCACCATGAAAATCGACCAGAAGGTGCCGCTCCGCTGCAGCTTTTGACACTTTCCAGTAATAATTGACCATGGCCTGATCATCCCTTTGCATGAAATCGACCTTAATTCCCTTCACACCCCAGGCCTTGAACTGGTCCAACGCTTTATCCAGATCCTTGTCGAGTGCATTAAACAGGCACCAGAGGATCACATCTACCCCCTTGCTTTGTGCATACGTGCACAATTCGGGCACATTAACTTCCGGATTCATCTGAAACAGATCGGAAGGTTTCGACCAGCCTTCGTCCAGAATGATATATTCAAGACCATATTGTGCAGCAAAATCAATATAATAGCGGTACGTAGCGTTGTTGACACCGGAGCGGAAAGGCACTCCCTTGTTGTTATTGGCATTCCACCAGTCCCAGGCCACCTTTCCGGGCCGGATCCAGGAAGTATCATTCAACCGGCAAGGCGAGGCCAAACGGTAAACAATATCATTAATAAGAATATCCTTATCCTCGGCCGCAAAAGCGACAACCCTCCAGGGGAAATATCGGTTTCCCCTGGTTTTGGCGATATAATCAGCTACTTCAACGGGCTTCAGGTTACGGTCGCGGATCAGTTTTTCCTTGAGCACAAAATGCGGAAACTTTACCTTCAGGGTATTCGTATTCGTGCCATAAACATATAATCCCGGATAATCCTCAAGATCCGCCTCTGTAATAAGGACCTTGATGCCATCCTTCCGGTCAACCATAAACGGTGTGGAGGAAAGGGTGTCGGGTCCGATCTCCGAAAGTTTAAGATATTGATAGGAGCGTTCGCTATGGGTGAACATCGATTCATCGGTAGGGATATATAAATGCTCATCCATCGGAAAGGTAAAAGACGCCTCCTCCGATTTTACAACCAGCTCTCCTTCCAGATCCGACTTGATCCGGTACGCCACACCATCATCATAAGCCCTGAATATCAACCTGTAAGGCTCCCTGAATATGATCTCCATTTCCTGGAAATGATCCGGTATCTCCTTACGTTTTTCTGCAACCGTAGGCACAATTACCTCATCCACCGTCCTGCGGTTTACGGTTCTGACCTTCATCGAAGAGTCGAAATTTTTGCTTCCCTCAGTCTCCATACCAATCGGGCCAAGGGTGGTCATCTCCTTACCAAGAAAATAACAGATAGCGGTCACTCCGGATTTGTTATCCACGGTAACCACTACTTTCGACTTGCCACC
>JBBQOG010000464.1:0-2502 GCA_038330665.1 Bacteroidales bacterium | reverse complement strand
TCCGAAGACCTGTACGGTTTCGATCTATTCACTGAACGGAAACCTGATCCGTCGCTTTAGCAAAGACAATGAAATCACGTTCCTGGATTGGGATCTGAAGAACCAGTATGGTATTCCGATCGCCAGCGGGGCTTATATTGTTCATGTAAATGCACCGGGTATTGGTGAAAAAGTAGTGAAATTCTTCGGAGCGTTAAGGCCACAGGATCTTAACTCGCTGTAACAATTGGCATGATCCCGAATGGGCGTCGTGCTGGCGCCCATACGTGACGCGAAATGCGAAACGCGAAACCAATACATTCGTAGAGACGGATTATTATCCGTCTCTACAATCGCGTCTATCTTATTAAATTTTGTGATTATGCCAACGATATTTTCGAGGATAGTCAGTGGAGAAATTCCCTGCTATAAAGTAGCCGAAAACGATCAGTTTCTGGCCTTTCTGGATATTAATCCACTTGCCAAGGGGCATACGCTGGTTATTCCCAAAAGGGAGGTGGACTACATTTTTGATCTTACCGAGGAAGAGCTGGCCGCATTGATGGTTTTTGCCAGAAAAGTGGCACGTGCCATGGATAGGGTGATTCCGTGCAAACGGATTGGCGTGGCGGTTATCGGACTTGAGGTTCCACATGCACATGTGCATCTGGTTCCAATCAATGGGGTTTATGATATTGATTTCAGCCGGCCCAAGCTGAAATTTACTCCGGAAGAATTTAATGAGATCACGGAAACTATCCGGACGGGGTTCTAACGAACCCTGTCTGGATTTTTCCGGATAAATTCCTCCCATGATTTTACGCCCGGCGCTGCGGCAGGGCGGTCCGTCTGGAAATAGTGACACAGGGCTGCAGCAATTGCATCCGTGGCATCCAGCGGGTTTGAAATGTCATCTGATTTCAGGATGCTTTTTACCATCATCGCTACTTGTTCTTTTGATGCGTTACCATTACCGGTGATGGATTGCTTGATTTTTCTGGGCGAATATTCAAATACGGGGAGTCCACGATTAAATGCTGAAGCCAGAGCGACTCCCTGGGCCCGTCCCAGTTTTAACATGGATTGAACGTTCTTTCCGAAAAACGGAGCTTCGATTGCAACCTCCTGGGGCTTGAATTCTTCGATAATGGCATCAATTCTTTGATATATCTTACCCAGTCGGGCAAATGGATCGGCGAGTTTCTGGAGCCGGAGAACGCCCATTTCGACGAGTGTAATTTCCTTTCCGGATATGAGGATTAATCCGTAACCGAGAACGATTGTTCCGGGATCGATTCCCAGTATGATGTGTTTCTGATTCATTTTTTAGCCAATGACATGGGTACCAGTTGCTGAATTAAGATACCGCTTACGATGAACACCAAACCTGCCGGTGTGGTCCAGTAAATTTTCTCATCCAGGATGATGTTGATGAAAAACAGGCCGATAAAAGGTGAAAGATAAACCAGATTACTGATCCTGATATTATTGGGGGTATTCTCGAGTGCGGTGAGCCAGCAAACAAAGGCAATTGCCATCTCGGTCAAACCCACATAAACCGCCGGTATTACCGTTAAATTAAACGTAACCGGTTTGGGTGAAATCCACAGGGCCATCCCGGCAAAAAGACTTCCGAAAAAGAAATTCAGGGTAATCTTGATCATTTCCGGCCGGCTATCCTTCATGTTATATATCCAGAAGGAGGCCCAGATCAATGCACTGAACAAAGCAAGAAAAACACTGACCGGTTCATTGATCGGTGTGGTGAAGATGTTCCTGCCCTGCGAACTAATGATCACGACGCCGATAAAACTGATCAGAATGGCCCCGACTTCTATGAACCGCATTTTCTGGCGCAGAAATACTACTGAGAGCAACACCAGGATTAATGGCCAGGTGTAGTTCAAAGGGCCGGCAATCTGTGCCGGCAGCACGCTGTAGGCATTCAGCAATATCATGTAGTAAAGGAAGGGATTCATAAACCCGCCGATGGCAGATTTTAAAAATGTTGTGGGGGTTCCCTGGAATAGTCCGGATGCCTGTTTCCTGATCAATAAAACCACTGTCAGGAAAATCCAGGCAACTGTTGAGGCAATAAATAGTAATTGAATCAGGTCCATGCCGCGCAGGGCCAGTTTGAATGCGGTGCCTGCAGTTGACCACAGTAAAATGGCTGTAAATGCTAACAGGTATACCGACTTCTGTTTCATTCAGGTCTTGGATTTCAATGCGTTTAGTCGGTCGATGGCATCGAGGAAGTAGAAGCTGGTTGGAAAATCCCTGATAAACTCTTCCAGAAGTGACCTGGCTTTTGCGGGGTCCTTCATTTGGTCCTGATAAATGCAGGCCAGCTGATACAAGGCTTTGTGTCCCCAATAATCATACCGGTACTTCTCTACGATGGTATTGAGAATTTCCATACCCTGATTCAGTTCGTTCTTTTCGATGAGGATATTGGCTTTTTTGAACAGGCAGTCATCCGTAGCCGGGTCGTCGGGTGCATTGGTAATAATGGAGTCCAGG
>JBBQOG010000463.1:0-2555 GCA_038330665.1 Bacteroidales bacterium | reverse complement strand
AAAGGAAACGTACAACCAGATCCAGGGAGAGCTGGTGCGTTCAGGGGACAGCCTGGGATTAAGGCGGTTAAACCTTCCAAAATCCCTTACCACAACCGAGGACAATCAGACCTATGATTCTCCCGAAGTCAATCAGAGCTATTACTCCTTTATGGACCAGAACCCGGGAAATGTGGAAACGCAGGTTGACCTGATTTCCGGCGATCCGGCGATAAACGCTCAGGAGAATTCCCTCTATCAGAATAATACCTCGGAGCCATCCGGACAGATTCAAAAATCGCGAAACGAACTGGATCAGAATTTCAACTTGTTGGTTACCAATAAGAGAGTTTACATCGAAAAGGTCATTAACCAGATTATCCAGAATGAGGGGCGGATTGAAGAGCGGTTAAGCTATACCACCCTCGACAGTCTGATCCGGCAGGACTTTGATGAAAAGGGCATTCTTTTGCCGTTTGAGTTTGCGGTGCGAACCGGAAATGTCAGATATACGCTGAGAAGTGCCGGATTTAATCCAATGGTAAAATTCCAGATGTACAAGACCTTATTGTTCCCTCATGATGTCAGGTCGTCACCTAATTTTCTCGTAGTATACTTTCCGACGCGTGAAAATTATCTGTTCCGATCGGTGGGAACCATGGCCGGAGCCTCCCTCACGTTGGCCCTGATCATTCTGGTCATTTCTTTTGTGGCCATCTACGTAATTTTCAGGCAAAAGAAGCTGTCTGAAATCAAGAATGACTTTGTCAACAACATGACCCATGAGCTGAAAACTCCGATTTCGACCATCTCCCTCGCCTCCCAGATGCTGTCGGATAAGAGTCTGAGTAACGACATGAAAAATCTTGCACATATTTCCGCACTGATCCAGGATGAAAGCAAGCGTCTGGGCAATCAGGTGGAGCGGGTCCTTCAGATGTCCATTCTTGAGGAGGGCAAAATGAGCCTCAGGATCCAGCCGGTTTTATTTGATCAGCTGGTTCGCCATGCCGTTGAAAAGATCTCGCTGCAGGTCCGGAACCGGAATGGAAACATTGAGATGGATCTTAACAGCGGGGATATCCCTATCCAGGGCGATGAAACACACCTGACCAATGTCGTATTCAACCTGATTGACAATGCAATGAAATATTGCCATAAAGATCCAGTCATCAGGATTACCACCCATTCCACCTCCAAGGCCATTCAGGTATTGGTAAGCGACAATGGTATCGGAATCGACAAGGCCTATCTCAGTAAAATATTTGACAAATTCTTCAGGGTGCCAACCGGCAACGTTCACGACGTTAAAGGTTTCGGCCTGGGGTTAAGCTATGTAAAAAAGGTGATCGATCAGCATCACGGAAGCATTTCTGTGAACAGCGAACCCGAAAGTGGCACCACTTTTACACTCATCATTCCTAAAACTCAGAAGTCATGACCACAAGCAACGGAAAAATACTTTTAGTCGAGGACGATGTCAATCTGGGCAGTTTGCTGCGCGAATACCTGAATGCCAAAGATTACAGCACCACTCTTGAAGGGGATGGGGAGAAAGGATTCCGCGCCTTTAAGAAGGACCATTTCGATCTGTGTATTCTTGATATCATGCTGCCAGTAAAGGACGGGTTTACCCTGGCACGTGATATTCGGATTCAAAACCCGGATATTCCCATCATTTTTCTCACTGCAAAATCCATGAAAACGGATATTTTGGAGGGCTTTCATGCCGGTGCTGATGATTACATGACCAAGCCATTCAGCATGGAGGAGCTCCTGATGCGTATTGAGGCCGTCTTACGACGTACCACACGCACGGAACAGGTTGCAACCTTCATCCTGGGCAAGTATGTTTTTGATGCCAACAGGCAACTTCTGACGAGTACGGATAAAACCATAAACCTGACCACCAAGGAATCGGATCTGTTGAGGATGCTTTGTCAGCATCCGAATCAGGTTCTGGAGCGGAATTATGCGTTAAAATCCATCTGGAAAGACGACAACTATTTCAACGCCAGAAGCATGGATGTTTACATTACTAAAATCCGGAAACATTTGAGTGATGAACCGGGTATCCAGATCATCAATGTTCATGGCAAAGGGTACAAGCTTTTGACGGAGAATATTAATCCAGCTTAAGAACGGCGAGGAAGGCAGATTGCGGGACCTCGACATTACCAATTTGCTTCATCTTCTTCTTTCCCTTTTTCTGTTTTTCAAGAAGTTTGCGTTTTCTGGTAATATCCCCACCGTAACATTTTGCTGTTACATCTTTCCGAAAGGCTTTAATGGTTTCCCGGGCGATAATTTTTGCGCCGATTGCTGCCTGAATGGCAATATCAAACTGCTGTCTAGGAATCAGTTCCCGTAATTTTTCGCACATGCGTCTGCCGAACCGGTATGCATTATCGACATGAATAAGCGTGGAAAGAGCATCCACTGATTCCCCGTTGAGCATCACATCAAGCTTGATCAGCTTACCGGGTTTAAAGTCAGTCTGGAAATAGTCGAAGGAGGCATACCCCCTTGAAATGGATTTCAGTTTATCGTAAAAATCGAATACAATTTCAGCCAGG
>JBBQOG010000462.1:0-2556 GCA_038330665.1 Bacteroidales bacterium | reverse complement strand
TGCTCGACATTATCCGGTCATCGAACCGTACACCGGAAATTTCCGAAGAATATCTTCAGGAGCTCGAATCGCTGGATTCCATTAAAGTGGGACGGGAGAAGATTGAGAAAATGATTCTGGTAAAGGTGAATGCCCGTTGTTCCGACTTGGGGATTATCATTCTGGATTTCAGGATCAAGCGCATTAATTATGTGGAAGAGGTTCGTAATAATGTGTACGACCGAATGATCAGTGAGCGAAACAGGATAGCCGATAAGTTCCGGTCCGAAGGACAGGGAGAGGCCCGGAAGATTCAGGGTAACAAAGAGCGTGACCTCGCCCAGATTCAGTCGGAAGCCATCAAGGAATCGGAACAGATCCGGGGAAGAGCAGATGCTAAGGCTACATCCGTTTATGCCGCTGCATATAACAAATCAGCCGCCGCGAGGGACCTGTATGGTTTCTCCCGGGCACTGGAAGCGCTGGAAAAATCCTTCGATGAAAAAACAAGCTTGATTTTAACGACCGATAGCGAACTCTATCAGTTTTTAAAACATATAAAGTAGTCAGTCCATAATACGGCCAAAGGTTACGTTTAGTTTCGCTGAAGTTTAAACGTAACCTTTGTGCCTTTTCCTGGTTTGCTTTTGATATCTACGACTCCCCCGATGGAGAGAGCTCTTTCCCGCATGCCCATCAATCCCAGGGATCCGGTTTCTCCCGGATCAACGACTTCAAATCCAATGCCGTCATCTTCAACATGTAACAGGAAGTTTTCGTCAGCCTGGTCAACCGTAACTTTCACATTTTTCGCTTTTGAGTGCCTGGCCACATTGGTGAGAATTTCCTGCAGAATCCGGTAGATGATTGTGGTTTCATTCTTATCAAAGACAATCTTTGTTTCCTTGGGCAGATAGTCGCATGGTATATGGGTACGGGTATGAAATTGCCTGATCTGCCATTCCATGGCAGCAAACAGCCCGAGGTGGTCCAGTATTCCGGGTCTCAGCTCTGTTGCAATTTTCCTGACCGATTCCACCAGCGAATGAACGGTACCGGCCATGCTTTCCAATTCAGCCTTCACTTGAGGATCCTGGAGTCCGGAATCATTGGTTAACCCATCAATGTCATATTTCAGGGCCGTAAGAAGGTGACCGAGTTCATCATGAATTTCGCGTGCGATGCGGGTCCTTTCTTCTTCTGCGATCGCATCCATCCGGTGAGTAAGCTCCCGCAGGTGCTGCTGTGAATTGATCAGCACCCATTCTGTTTTTTTCATCTCGGTGATGTCACGGTTACTGCCGCGCTGACCCAGCCTCTTTCCATTTGAATTAAAGGCGGGCTGACAACTGTGCCCGATCCACTTGATGTCGCCCTGCCGGGTAATAATCCGATAGTCAATTGATTTGATCCCGGCATTTTCACTGAGTTCCTCAAAGAAATGGAGCTTAACCCTCTCCTGGTCATCCGGATGTGCAATTTTATAGAACAATTCGGGATCGTTCATAAACTCCTTGTCGGTATATCCGGTGATCGAAAAGCAGGAGGGCGAAACATAAATATACTTACCCTCCGGAGAGAGCCATGTTTCCCAGTTGTATGTAAAATCAGCCACCATCCGGTACTTTTCCTCCGCATCAATGAGCGATTTTTCCTGCAGCCTCCGGATGATAATCTCGCTCCTGAGTTGCTCATTGGCTTTCAGCAATTCTGCAGTGCGTTCCCCGACGAGGACTTCCAGTTCATTATTGAGATGATTGAGAGCTTCCAGGGCTTTTTTATGCTCGGTTACATCACGGCTGTATATGGCAATCCTTTCTACTTCACAGTTCTCATGCAGAATAGGATAGAAGGAATGTTCAAAAAATAATTTATCCTGATGATCTTCAAAAACCATCGGATGTTGGGTCCGGGCAGTCTCCTTTAATCTGCGGTACCGGGCTTCAGCATGGTCCTTTGAAATCACTTCGTGATAGTATTTTCCAATGACATCCGTATCGGTCGGCTCCAGCCTTTTGATCGCGGTCTGGTTGGCCATCAGTATCTTCCCGTCTGTATTGAATAGCCAGATGGATTCGGTGGCGGCATTCAGGATTCCAAGAAGGTTGGCTTCACTTTGTTGCAAAGCTTCTTCGATAAGAGCCTGAGCTTCCCGGATTCGTATGGAAGTGATTCCGTATGCGAGGTCAATAGCGAGTTCCGACAACAGGGCTATTTCATCTTCTGTGAAGGGATCCGGTTCACTTGAGTAAATATTGATCGCACCGAAAGTCCTTTCGCCCGACTTCAATGGAAATACGATTGATGACGAATAGCCCCTTTTAACAGCCTCATTCCGCCAGGGCTCAAAGCACGGATCGGTCAGCATATTCTTGCATTGCACCATTTCCCCGGTCCGGATGGCCATGCCTGTGGGACCCCTGCCGCGTTCCGTATCTGCCCAGGTCAGATTCAGGGTTTCCAGATATCCCGTTTCAAATCCCGCACTGGCCACCGGTCGTATGCTTTTTGCTTCATCATCCATGGCAAATGCAATCCATACCATGGCAAAAACACAGTCGTTAAGGGCGATTTAGC
>JBBQOG010000461.1:0-2569 GCA_038330665.1 Bacteroidales bacterium | reverse complement strand
GGTATATTCCTGATATTCGGCACCGATATCGAAAACCATGGTTTCGCCCGGCTGGGTGATCCTGTTATTGGTCCCGTAGTGAACGAGGGTGGAATTTGGACCGGAAGCGGCCTGCGTGCCAAAACTGTATCCGGTTGAGCCCAGTTTTTTGAAGGTGTAATCCAGGATCAGATCCAGATCTCGTTCATTCATTCCGGGTTCAGCCGCTTTCATCATTTCAACCAATCCCAGTGCATTGATTTCAGCTGCTTTTCTGATCAATCCGATTTCCAGTTCATCTTTTACCGGACGCATGTCATTGATCTGCGAAGTAATACCCTTAATGGTTTCAATTCGGTTTAAGCCCGATCCAACCTTGTTGAGTTGGTCCAGCTGGTTCATCTCCATCCAGATGGTTTGATTGGCCGATACCAGCCTGGGTAGATCGTTCTGCAGCTCTTCCAGGGTCTTGGATTCCAGCCCGGGCTGTGCATTCTGAATGTCCCCACGGCGGCTGGCAGCCTTGTAGAGGGTTGATTTGCCAGATTTACCATCGATCACAAGCACCGAATTGGGCGTTTTAACCCCGGTCAGATAATAAAAATTCATGTTTTCCCCGGAGGTTGACACATAATCCTGGCCCCCGTTATTCACCACGATGATCAACCCCTTATCCGTTTTTTCGATCAGCTTATCCCGGCGCACACGGTACGGGTCGGGTTGGGCAATGCATGACATCGAGACCCATAAGGATAAGACGATAAGACTAAAAGACTTTAAGGCGGTAAGATTTGCGCACCGCACCAGAATTGGAGGAAGGGATCGGGTCATTTTTTCAGGAGGTTTAATTTGGAGGAAAGTTACAAAATTGACCCGATATGCCAACTGCCTCCTGCAAACTGCCCCCTGCCCACTGCCTACTGCCCCCTGCCCACTGCCTACTGCCCCCTGCCCACTGCCCCCTGCCCACTGCCTACTGCCCCTGCCGACTGCCTACTGCCTACTGCCTACCCTTATGTGCCGCAATGGCAAGTATCACACCGAGAATAATACTGTAAAGTGCGGCCACCAGAATCCGGTACTCGGCGGGCAAAAGGAAATTGAAAGTTTGGGCCGGAATCCAAAACAGGGGAATGGTTTTCTTGAAAACAAAATCCCACTGAATGCGCCAGTTAATGCCTGCTATGATTTCTCTGACCGGAATCGGTGAGAAAAACCCGCGGAGCGTTCCCCCGGTTTGCGTGATATGCGTATCGGTAATTTTATGGACCGTCATAAATACCGGGGCAAAGAAAAGGTTCAGCGTGGTTCCCACGGCAAAGGCCGTCAGTAACTGGAGCCACGAAAAATGGCTGAAAAAATTCTGATTGAGAATATCCGCTGGATTAGCTGAGGGATACTGAAATCCCATTGAAGCCAGCATGGCAGGTGCTCCCTCCGCAAAAATCACAAAAGCCATTTTCAGGGAAATCCCGAGAAATCCCCACACGATGGCTCGCGGAAATATCCCGAACCCTTTCAGCGGATAACCTCCGGTCCGGATCCGTAAGCCCAGCACCTCCCCAAGCGAAGCAAGGAAAAAGAATTTAACAAAACTCATCACGTACGGCATGTCCCCATTCACTCTCCGGTAACCTTCGAACAGGGATGGCCAGACAATAAACGGCAGAAATATTGCCGCAAAAATCAAAACAAAAATTAAATCGCTCTTCTTAAAAGATTTCATTCGCTGATGTAAAATAGAGTAGAAAATAATCCTTTTAACGATAAAAATGTATCAGCCTGGAGTTTCCCACTTCCTCAGCTGATGCGGCCTCCAACGGAAATTTCGGCGCCGGCACTCCGTCACCGAACCATCCGGGACCGATAAACACCCGCGCCTCATCCCAGAGATTTTCGTCAATAAGCGTGGCGAACAGGGTAGGGCCCCCTTCAATCAGAACCGATTGTATGTTTCTCTGCCACAGGTCTTTGAATACTTGAAGCCAGACAGGATTGTCGGGTGAAATCTGAACATATTCCGTTTTATCTTCCCCGACATTTTTAGTAGAGGTATAGACCAAGGTTGGAATGGATCCGTCGAGCAGGTTCAAGACTTTGTCCGGCACTCCGATTCCTGATGGTTCTTTGTGAACCCCGGCCGTGAGAATCCCTCTCCGGTCAATACTGATTCGGAGTGGATTTTTGCCGGCCCAGGAACGGATATTCAACCGGGGATTATCCATAAGAATGGTATTGGATCCGGCAAGAATGGACTGCTCCTCGGAACGCCATTTGTGTACTAGTCGGCGACAGGATTCATCCGTGATCCAGGAAGGCTTCCGGTTGGCACCAGGGTGACGCAGGGTATCCACAAATCCGTCGGCTGACTGGGCCCATTTCAGGATCAGGAAAGGGCGTTTTTTTTCATGGAAGGTGTTGAATCGCCTGTTGAGCCAGCGGGATTCCTTTTCCAGTATACCCGTAATCACTTCAATCCCATGATCTCTAAGCCGGGTTAAACCACCCGCAGCAACGGGATTCGGGTCGGTCTGGCCGATGACCACCCTTCGGAATCCCTTTTCGATGATCAGGTCCGTGCACGGGCCCG
>JBBQOG010000460.1:0-2572 GCA_038330665.1 Bacteroidales bacterium | reverse complement strand
AGAAGTCGCGCAGGTTCCAGGCATGATCATCGCGACCGAACTCCACATAGATCTCGGCGTTAGCCTTTTCCCACATCCACCGGGCAAAAACGGAGGCAATCTGGTTCGATTTGGCATCCTCCGAAACGGCATCACCCGCATCCTTCTTGCTGAGCGGCGAAATCACCGGCAGATAGCTGCCGAATCCGGTTCCCATATCGCCGCGATACATCTCAAACACGCGGGTGGCCCCGAGGAAAAGTCCGTGCACCCACCGGGGCTGATACGTGAGCACCAATCCATTCAGATATCGCCAGTCGGTCGGCTTGGGTGTTCGGTAATAGCTCTTGTAACCCGGATTGGCCGTATCCGGAACCTGGAGCGATAACCCGGAATTATCCAGGCGACCGGCCACCAGCTGAAACTCGAACGATCCGATCGGGGTGCGAATCGGACGGGTGGTATTCAGGGTAATATGTTTGAATCCCGCAGCCGTATTCGTCATCAGCAGGGAATTCCGGAAGCCCGGTCCCCACCAGAGATTTTCATTCGAAATTCCCAGCGAAACCGGACCCGCATTCAGTCGCACGCTGCTCTGGCCCCAGAATAGTTTCGAATAAGGCCCGTCGCCAAAACGTTCCGGCAAATCGATATTGGTATTAAACTCATAATACTCCGACCATACCGCCACCGAATGTTCCACCGGGAATTGATCAAAATTTCTATTGGCCGCATACACATACTCCGGTCGCAGCTGGATCGTAAGCGGACCGATCTTGGCGAACACCCCGGCACTCGCCATCGTTTCAAAACCCCGGGCCGGAATCATCGCCCCATCATTCAAGCTGAACGGATGATGCGTGGTATATTGCGTAAGTACCGTCGCTGGCAATATCTTGAACATAAAGGGTTTACCTGCCGGAAATGCGCTATCCTGAAAAATCGGCCGGATACAAAACGACACCAGCGAATCCGCTTTACCGGTCAGCTGATCGCGCCGGAATGCCTCCTCGAGAACGAGGGTACCGACCGGGAGCGACTGACCCGATACCCATACCGGAAGGGCTGTCAACAGCGACAACAAAAGAAAATTCTGATAAAATTTCATTCGTAAATAATTTAGCCTTTTCAATCAGATTTCTGTCGTACGAATGGAGCCCTCAATTATTTTCATCGCTCTTTGTTAGCTTTTGATCGTGAGGGGTTCATCCTATTTCCGGCTCAAAATTCCCAGTAGTGAATCCGCCACAAATTTGCGCTCCTCATCCGTAATACAAGTACTTGAAGGCAAGCACAATCCAATATTAAACAGCCGTTCCGAAGTTCCATCCACGTATGCCGGACAATCTTTAAAAACCGGTTGCAGGTGCATGGGTTTCCAAAGGGGGCGGGTTTCGATGCTTAGCTTTTCAAATTCCTTCCTGATATGAGTATGAGTGATTCCGTTGGTTTTATTCGGATCCACCCGTATGGTCGTTAACCAATAATTGGAGAAAAAGCGATCATCGGGTTCCTCGAGGAAGGTGATTCCGGGTTGATCCTTTAAAATAGTCTTATAAAAAAGGAAATTCTCCCGTCTTTTGCTTACCCGCTCATCCAAAACCTCCAATTGTCCCCTGCCGATTCCCGCGCAAATATTGCTCATCCGGTAATTGTATCCGATTTCCGAATGTTCGTAGTAGGGATAGTCATCGCGTGCCTGTGTCGACAAAAAAGAAGCCCGGTTGCAATACTCTTTAATATTGGAAATCAGGGCTCCACCGCCAGAAGTGGTGATGGTTTTGTTCCCGTTAAAAGAAAGTATCCCGATTTGTCCGAATGAGCCACAAGGCTGACCGTCAAATTTGGACCCGATAGCCTCCGCAGCATCTTCAATGACAGGGATTTCATATCGGTTCGCGATCTCCATAATCTCATCCATCCGTGCAGGCATGCCGTACAAATGAACGGCGATAATAGCCTTTGGCCTTTTGCCCTTTCGAATCCGATCCCTGATGGCAAATTCGAGCGTATCCGGATTGATGTTCCAGGTATCAGATTCCGAATCCACAAAAATGGGAAGAGCCTTCTGGTAAACAATCGGATTGGCGGAAGCAGAAAAAGTAAAACTGGAACAGATTACCTCATCCCCTTGATCAATTCCTAAAATGATAAGTGCCAAGTGAATAGCAGCTGTACCAGATGAAAGGCAACTGACATAATTCACGTTGCACGACTTTTTAAGGTCCTGCTCAAACGCATCAACATTGGCCCCGTTCGGAAATATTTCGTTTTTCAGAAATGCATCCTCAATGTAAGGCATCTCCTTGCCCGACATATGCGGCGACGACAGGTATATGATTTTTCTTTTATTCATCGGTATTCTAATACAAAGAAACGATTTCTATACTGATTACGTAGCCGGCAAAATCCTATTTCTTGCCAAAAAGTGTAATCATCAGGATTTTCAAATCCAGAAAGAACGACCAGTTTTCAATGTAATGTAGATTAATTTTCACCTTATCCGGGAAAATAACCTCATCATTAAACCGGATCGGATCGGCTTGTAAAGCAAGCAGTTCCTCTTCATTCCGATATTTTAAGGTGGCCAGAC
>JBBQOG010000459.1:0-2601 GCA_038330665.1 Bacteroidales bacterium | reverse complement strand
CTGGCTCAAGAATATCTATACAATGCCATGGCCGGCAGCCGAATGGAGACCAGCCACCATGATGACCATCACCGACCCGGTGCTGCTGGCAGAAGGACTTCCTATAGCGGTTTTCAGCAACGATCAGATTAGCTCAGACTTATATACCATGCAGCTTAATTACTCAACTTTTAATTTTAGTGGGTATTCGATGCAGCTTTTTCCTTTAAAACTGGAATTAAGGTCGATTTCCCACAACTATTATCAATACCTGCGGCAGTATTATTTATATGAAGAAGGCAGATTTCCTGATTTCCTGACGGGTGTGGGCAGCGTCTTTCCACTGCATTCGAATGTTGAGAATGGGTACGGGATTTTTGCCGGGTATGCATCGGTTTTTTCTGAAATCATCAACCCTTAAAAAACCAGCCATTGAAAATCCTTATAACCCGGTTGTTGACCACCATCTTTTTGTCTATTCTGATATCAACCGGGGTATACGCTCAGGGAATGATCCGGCTTTCGGGATTTGTCAGGGATAAAACATCGGGCGAACAGTTGATCGGCGCCAATATCTATCAAACGGATACCCAAACCGGAGCTAAATCCGGAACGGCAACGGATAACAACGGTTACTTTTCGATGGCGTTAAACTCACCCTCAATCCTAACGGTTTCTTATGTTGGTTACAAAAATGGCCTGTTGAATGTTCTTTCACGGCGCGACACCACCGTTGAAATTGGATTGGAACAAGGTCAGCTTCTCGATGAAGTAGTGGTTAAGGCCATACGCGCACCCAAATCAAATGTATCCACCTTGTCCATAGCCGAATTAACCCAGATTCCTTCGCTGGGAGCCAAACCGGATATTCTGAAAAGCATGCAAATGTTACCGGGTATCCAATCGCAGAACGAAGGAACCAGTCGTCTGCTTGTACGGGGTGGTGATCCTGGCCAGAATTTGTATCTTTTTGATAATGTGCCGGTTATTTACGTTAATCATCTCGGCGGATTTATGTCAGTATTCAATCCGGATATCATCAACAGCATTGATATTTACAAAGGTGGTTTCCCGGCACGTTTCGGTGGTCGGCTGTCGTCGGTGGTAGACATTGCTCAGAAGGAGGGCAACCGTTCGGAACTGAAAGGCTCATTCAGTGTGGGGATAACGGATGCCTCCTTTTCCATCGAGGGACCTACAAAAATCAAGAATTCAAGCTTCATTGTCACCGGCCGGAAAACACTTTACGATGCCTATTTTATAGTCGGATCCCTGATTGCCGACATGAATAATCTGATTTTGGCATATGGATTTCACGATCTGAATGGCAAATTCACCTGGAAACCGGATAAACGCAACAGTTTTCACCTGAACCTGTACCAGGGTGATGATTACCTCAATGCCTGGTCGTTTCTGAAAGAAGTTAACCAGACACAAAAAATCCATGTGGGAAATGTCTGGGGCAACTGGCTGGCCTCCGGAAAATGGAATCGGGTAATCTCGCCCCGTGTTTTCATGACTAACAGCCTCTCCTTCACCCGCTATCGATTGAAAGATGCTTTTACGTTCACGATCCTTGACACCTTATCAACCACTAATCTTGGACTGAGATATTTCTCTTCGGCGGAAGATTTTTCCTATCGTTCCGATATCAAGGTTCAGCTATTTAAAAACTGGACCGTTAATACCGGGTTGCAAACCTCTTTATTAACCCATGTGCCCAATAATACGTATGATATCAATCAACCCGATCAGCCGGCAAACGAAAAGATGAGAGCCCTGGAATCGGCTCTCTATCTGGATAATAAGATCGTTTTACTCAAAAAGGTCGAGGCAAATCTGGGACTGCGATTGGTTAATTATTCGACTTCCGGATATTCGCTTTTCTCTTTGGAACCCCGGATAAACATCAATGTCAACATGGTCGACAAGCATCAGCTTAATCTTAGTTATATGCGGGTAAGTCAGAATGCCCACCTGTTGGTTACTACGGGCAGCATCATGAGTAACGAGGTATGGGTTCCGGCCGATAAACGAATTCCGCCCGCGATGAGTGATCAATATTCTATCGGTTGGAACGGCAGTTTTTATCAGGATATGTTCCAGACCGAAGTATCGGTCTATTATAAAACCATGAGCCAGCTCACCACCTATAAGGAAGGTTATGTCAACCTGATGGGCGACGCCGACTGGCGTTCGAAGATCATTTCAGGTGGCACCGGCAGGTCGTTTGGAATCGAATTTTTGATTAAGAAAACCTATGGCGACTGGACAGGCTTTGCCAGCTATACATGGTCGCATACCACCCGTAAATATCCGGAAATCAACAGGGGACTCGAGTATGTTTTTGAATTTAACCGGCCGCACGCGGCATCTTTAAATATTAATCACCGATTCAACGAAAAGTGGTCGGCCAATGTAAGCTGGGTGTACCAGACCGGATTGCCCTTTACACCGGTTTTGGGCAGGCAATACACCATAGATACCCGGCAGGATGAGCTGGGCAATTTCGGATACCATGAAGTGCTGATTTACGGGGAGCGCAACAGTGGACACATGAGAGATTATCACCGGCTGGATATCGGTGTGAGCATGAACAAAATTACCCGGAATAACCGGAGG
>JBBQOG010000458.1:0-2617 GCA_038330665.1 Bacteroidales bacterium | reverse complement strand
TGATGGATTGGAAAAGCTCCAGGTTTCGGATGGTAAATTTGTCGAGCCACACATAATTATCTTCTTCAATTCTGGAAATCGACTGTATATGCCGGGTCCGCTCGTGTTGGGTAAGATCCAGGTAATGAAGGATGGCGCCTGCAGAAATGGTGGCACATTCCATATGTCCGATCCCGAAACCCTTCAACGAGGTGGTTTCAAACTGCTGGAGCAGTCGCTCCTGTGCGGCATCTGCCGTAAACATCCAGTCGTCGATCTTATAGGTATAAAACTTATACCCGAAATAATTTTCAAAAAGCTTCTCCTTGCCTCGTTCAAAAAGGACTTCCTTGGGGGCAAAATTACTCAGGAGTTTATCCACATATTCAAATGAACCTTCAGCGGTCACAAACTCGCCGGTTGAAATATCCATAAAGGAAACCCCGGCCATCTGCTTGTCAATATGCACCGCCGCCAGAAAGTTATTCTCCTTATGCTCCAAAATCTGATCATTGATGGAAACCCCCGGGGTGATCAGTTCGGTCACTCCGCGTTTGACAATCTTCTTGGTGAGCTTAGGATCTTCCAGCTGCTCACAGATGGCCACCCGTTCACCGGCCCTTACAAGTTTGGGCAAATAGGTATCAAGGGCATGAAAAGGGAATCCGGCCAGCTCCACAAATGTGGCCGCACCATTTGCCCTGCGTGTGAGCGTGATTCCAAGGATTTTTGAAGCCTTAATCGCATCTTCGGAGAAAGTCTCGTAAAAATCGCCTACCCGAAACAGTAAAACCGCATCCGGGTATTTATGCTTGACCGCCATGTATTGCTTCATCAGCGGGGTGTCCACCAGTGGTTCGTTTAAAGCCATCCTAAAGTTTTCGATTTGAACAAAGATAAAATTTATCCGCTAGTTGACCGGACCAAAACGTGTTCATGCCGGTCCAATTATGTACTTTAGCAAAAACCGATTATCTGAACAATATGAAACGCATTCTGGTTCTGGGCTCAGGTCTAAGTACATCGAGCCTTATTGATTACCTACTTGTTCATGCTGAGAAAGAAAACTGGATGGTAACTGTCGGAGATATTGAACCTGCTTCTGCCATCCATAAAATAAATAATCATCCGCGTGGCAAAGCCATCACCTTCGACATCTTTAATGAATCCGATAAAGTAAAATATATCCGGGAAGCTGACGTGGTGGTTTCCATGCTTCCGGCCCGGTTTCATCCCATGGTTGCAGAGGCCTGCCTGAATGTCGGACGAAATATGCTCACCGCATCTTACGTTTCACCGGAAATCAGGCGACTGGACTATCAGGCACGCCAAAAGGGACTGCTCTTTTTCAATGAGCTGGGAGTGGATCCCGGAATCGATCACATGTCGGCCATGCGGATTATCGACGCCATTCGGGCCAAAGGCGGACGTCTCATCGGTTTCAGGTCTTATACCGGCGGATTGATCGCACCGGAATCGGATCACAACCCATGGAATTACAAATTCACCTGGAACCCCAGAAATGTGGTTCTTGCCGGGCAGGGAACTTCCGTATTTCTTCGTGAGGGAAAAATCAAATATGTCCCCTATCATCAATTGTTCCGATCAGCTGAGAAAACCACAGTACTGGACCTCGGTGACTTCGAAGTGTACCCCAACCGCAACTCTCTGCAATACCGCGAAGTCTATAACCTTCCGGATGTCCGAACCCTGATCAGAGGCACCATGAGGCGACCCGGATACTGTGAAGCGTGGAATGCTTTCGTGCAGCTCGGAATGACCGACGATAGTTACTCCCTGGAAAATACGGGTGAACTATCCTGGAACGAATTCACGGAATCCTTTCTCCCTTCCGGTGGAACCGGATCCGTTAGCGACCGTCTGGCTGACTTTCTTGGTATTCCAAAAACGGGAGCCATTATGGAGAAGCTTACCTGGCTGGGTATTTTTGACAATGACCCGATTGGCTCATCTCAGACCACGCCCGCACAAATCCTACAGCACAGACTCGAAGAAAAGTGGGGACTGGAACCTGACGATAAAGACATGATTGTCATGCAGCACGTTTTTGATTATCAATTGAATGGGAAAAATTATATCCATAAGTCCTCGTTGGTGGTCGTCGGTAAGGACCAGCATCAGACTGCAATGGCTATAACAGTTGGCACTCCGCTGGCCATTGCCACCCGTCTGGTATTGAACGGGACCATCCGGGCGGTAGGGGTTCAGGTGCCGACCCTTCCAGAGTTTTACCTGCCCATTCTGGATGAACTGGAGCACCATGGTGTGCGGTTTGTCGAAGAGGAGAATTAACCCTTCCTGTCCAGATAAAACGCACTCTTGAGCTGACGATATTCTTCGGTATACACTCCTCGTACCTCCGTTTCTACAACCAGATCGTCCGGCACTGGTGTGGGTACCTTTTCAGGGAATCCCAACTGGCACCATTCCATCAGGACCCTTTTCACCGGAGTGCCTGAGTTTCCCCTGACATCCGTTCTACGAGTGAGGATCAGGCCAGACCTGGCACCCAGGCTCAACATCTCCGCCAACCGGTCAAAGGGAACAATCAGTGCGAGTCTGCCATTTTCATCCAGCAGTTTACCGGCCTTTCCCATTAACTGAGACCAGGGCAGGT
>JBBQOG010000457.1:0-2619 GCA_038330665.1 Bacteroidales bacterium | reverse complement strand
GCCCCCATTTCCTCTGACCCTGTTTTCGTTTGGTTTTGCTTTCTGGATGGACTTATTTCTGCTTCTGGTTTTAAGCGGTCTTACACTGGCAATCGTTAAAAGATTCCGCTCGGGATGGCTGGGCATGAAGCGGACCACGCGGCAACGTCCTGCCGACCGGGTAGCCCTGACCGCCTTGTGGCTGATATTCCCGATACGGCTGTTAGCCGAAAGTGCTACCTGCGGAGCCAATGGCACCGGGAGTTTTCTTACTGGTAGCCTGGGACATCTGATGGCCACGGCCACAAATGCAGATGCTTTAGTGCTGCCCCTATGGTGGTCCTATTCCTTGGTATTGATGGCATTTTTTCTGAGCATGCCTTTTACCCGCTACGCACATATTCCGTCGGAAGTTGTCTTGATCTTCTTTCGCAATTATGGTGTGCGGGTTTCCAACTCCTCTCCGGGGTATTCCGACCTTTCCCTGCATGCCTGTTCCTCCTGCGGGGTTTGTTTGGATGCCTGTCAACTTTCAGAACAGATGCCCGGCGTTCCGGTGCAGAGCAACTATTTCATCAAGGCGTTAAGACATAAAACCGTAAATGAAGCTCAGTGGGACTGCCTGCTATGTGGCCGATGCGAGAAGATTTGTCCGGTTGGCATTGAACTGATGCCCTTGCGACTGATTAACCGACCGGATGAATCCGTCGGAAGCCGGGCCCTGATTTCCGGTCATCCCGGTCCGGAAACCAACCAGCCTAGGGTGCTCTATTTTGCCGGTTGCATGACACATCTCACTCCATCCGTAATCCGGTCCATGACCCTGATATTAGATCAGGCTGGCTCGTCCTGGCAATTTTATGATTCAGATGGGCGCGCATGTTGCGGCCGACCGCTGAAACTGGCCGGACAATCCGAGGGCGCTAAAAATATCAGGGAAAAGCTACAGACCGAATTTCTCTCCTCAGGAGCCCAGTTGCTGGTAACCTCCTGCCCGATATGCTACCGGATGTTCAACGAGGATTATGAACTTCCCGGGATGAAAGTGTTGCATCATACTCAATACATACTGGAACTCATCGAATGGAAACGCATTAAGGTAAGCCCGAAGTCACTCAGCGCTGTTTACCATGAACCGTGTGAGCTGGGAAGAGGATCGGGCGTGACCGTAGAACCGGTAGATTTGCTAAAGAAGCTGTATGACAAAGATTTAACTCCTGCATTGGAAGGTCTATGCTGCGGGGGTAGCCTGGGTGCGCCCGGCTTGGATCTGACGACCCGCCGTGCGGTTGCCCGAACGGCTTTCGGGGAACTTACCGTGAAAAAGCCCGATATCCTGGTTACCGCCTGTCCACTTTGCAAAAAAATATTCAGCCCGGTATCCGGCATTCCTGTTGTTGATATTGCTGAAGCTGTTGCGGACTCACTAATCTCAGTACATGGGAGACCAACCAGACTGAGATCGATGAAAATTTCTCAAATTGAACCGGCAGTCGTCGAATGATATCTATTTTACTCCGTTCCGATTCGTGATGTCGTCGGAAAAATCTTTTTCCATTTGCCCTTTGATGGTTCCACGGATGGTAATGACCTGTTTTGTGGCATGGACATTTGTGGTATGATCGATTTATACAACAAGGTGAATGGATTGTTTAACTTTGCGGCATGCAACAGAATAATTGGATTGAAAAGGCATTGATCAACCTGAAGATCGAAAGCCTCAATGAAATGCAGGAGGCTTCAATAAAGGCCATCGATAGCAAGGGAGATGTAATTTTGGTGGCTCCAACCGGATCCGGAAAAACGCTGGCTTTTCTGCTGCCGGTTGTGAAACGTTTGAAGCCCTATACTGATGGTGTTCAGGCACTTATTTTAGCTCCGTCGCGTGAGCTTGCCCTTCAGATTGAGCAGGTTTTCAAATCGATGGGAACCGAATATAAGGTGAATTGCTGTTATGGCGGACACTCCATGAGCATCGAAAAAAAGAACCTCTCCGAACCACCAGCCGTGTTGATCGGAACTCCGGGCCGGATAGCCGACCATATCAATCGTGAAAATTTTGATTTCACCTCCATATTCACTCTGGTACTTGATGAATTTGATAAATCCCTGGAGTTCGGTTTTGAAAAGGAAATGTCCTTCATCATCCGAAAAATCCGGGGGGTTAAAAAGAGAATTCTGACCTCTGCCACCCAGTCCATAGAAATCCCTGATTTTGTGGGTTTAGACTCACCTGTCCGGCTTAATTTTTCGTCTGACCAGGATCAGGCATCCAAGCTTTCGGTGAAAATGGTGGTGTCGGATGACCGCGACAAGCTTTTTACGCTGTTTAAGCTGATCTGTAACCTGGATGCAGGATCCACACTGATATTTTGTAATCATAAGGATGCGGTGGAGCGGGTAAGCAATTACCTTACAGGAAGATCGGTGGTTAATGAATATTTCCATGGAGGGCTCGAACAGCAGGACCGTGAAAGCGTACTGATCCGGTTTCGAAACGGCAGCAATAATTTGCTGATCAGTACTGACCTGGCCTCCAGAGGGTTGGATATTCCTGAAATCAGGTACATTATTCATTACCATCTGCCTTCAACCGGGGATGCTTATCTGCACCGGAACGGCCGGACTGCCCGAATGAAT
>JBBQOG010000456.1:0-2646 GCA_038330665.1 Bacteroidales bacterium | reverse complement strand
GACCCGGCATCGCCAAAGTTATGGCAACCGGAGGAGGCAAAGGACGCAAATTTCAGAATCAGGGTGATAGCAGATATCAGTTGTGATATCAATGGTTCGGTACCTTCCACCATCCGCGCAACAACCATAGCCGATCCTTTTTATGATTGGGACCGGTCCCGTCTGGTGGAATTGCCGGCATTCAGCGATCCTGAAAATATCACCGTGATGTCTATCGATAACCTGCCGGGTGAACTGCCACGGGATGCATCGGAAGAGTTTTCAAGCGTACTGATTGATAAGGTCTTTCCCTGCATGCTGGGCGATGACCCTTGTGAGGTGATCCACAGGGCCACAATCACCCAGGGGGGCCTATTGAATCAGCCATTCACCTATCTGGATACCTTTCTCAAAGGGGAATGACCACCCCGGGTGCCCACATAATCAGATCCGGATTTCTCAGATCTTCTTTATTGTATCGGAGCGGCTGGCCATTGTCCATCCTCACCACCGACCCACCGGCTTCTTCCAGAATGATCTGTCCGGGTGCGGTATCCCATTCCCAGCAAATGCCAGGCTTGGCATATACATGTGCCGCTCCTTCCGCCAGCAATACATGTTTATAGGATGATCCTGTTGGCCGTATCTCCACATTCCAGCCTTGCCATTCCAGCCCTTTCAAAAACTCCGTTTCAGCCTCCCCCGAATGCGACCGGCTGATCAGTGCGGTCAAACTTCTGGTATCCAGGTGATCGGAATGATGGAGCGGCAATCGTAAGGGATTTCCATCAGGACCCACCTTCCAGCTTCCTTTACCAGACCTTGCATAATATATTAGATGCTTAGCCGGAATAGAGATTATCCCGGCGACCGGCCTGTCAAAATGCAGCAGGGCCAGATTGATCGCAAATTCATCATTCCGGGCAATAAATTCCTTTGTACCGTCAAGTGGGTCCAGAATAAAAGAATATTCCCGGTCTTTCCTGATCGTAAACGGTTCATTGATGATCTCTTCGCTGATCAGCGGGATCTCCGGAAATTCGCGGCTCAGCAAATCTGAAATATACCGGTTGGAGGCCAGGTCGGCTTCTGTAACCGGCGAATCATCGGATTTCTGTTGTATGGCTAATCCCGGATTTTTATAATACCGCAACAGAATTTCTGATGCTTCCCGGACACCGTTTATAAGAATCTCAAACTGACTGTTATTCAACACGATTGCAACAATTTTTTAAGCTTTGGATCATTCTTTCCGGCTGCACGGATGAAAAAATGGTATGGCCGGCCACCAGAATATCCACTCCGCTCTCGATCAGGGCAGGCGCATTCTGTTCATCCACGCCTCCATCCACTTCGATCAGAAAACCGGCGCCAAGCGTTTTTCTCATCTGGTTCAGCTTGCGGATCTTTTCCAAAGTGCCTGGAATAAACTTCTGACCGCCAAACCCGGGGTTTACCGACATGATCAGGACCACATCCACTTCGCTCAGGATATTCTCAAGCAACGAAACAGGGGTATGGGGATTCAGACTGATCCCTGCCTTGACACCGCTTTCCTTGATTACCTGCACAGCCCTGTTTACATGGTTGGTGGCCTCAATATGAAAGGTGAGGATATTGGCTCCCAGTTGAATAAAATGATTCAGATACCTTTCCGGCTCCCGGATCATCAGATGCACATCAAGTGGTTTTAATGCGTGCCTCCGAATCGCTTCAATGACCGGTGTCCCGATTGAGAAATTCGGCACAAAACTTCCATCCATCACATCCACATGAAACCAATCTGCCTGGCTGTTATTAACCATATTGATATCACGCTGGAGATTGCCGAAATCGGCAGCAAGTAATGAAGCAGCAACAAGATGAGCCATATTTACGCGACTTTAAAAAAACTACCTGAAATTTAGCAATTATGACCGGGTAACCCAAGTTTAATACCACAAACTTACCATTTTGCTTCAATAAACTACCCTCGGAGAGTTGTCATCCCCGCAGGCCGTTACCCCAGATAATTCCTCAGCAGCCAGCTCCGCGACTGACTTTTTAGCTTCTGGATCGACTTTTCCTTGATCTGCCGGACCCTCTCACGGGTCAGGTTGAACTTTTGACCAATCTCATCGAGCGAGAGTGGGGGCACACCATGCAAACCATAAAACAGCCTGAGAATTTCGGCTTCACGTTCCCCGATATGCCTCAGAGCTCGTTCAATTTCTATGTTCAGGGAATCATTCAGGAGTTTTTCTTCCGGATCCGATGCATCAGCATTGATGATCAGGTCGTAAAGATTGGTTTCTTCCCCCTGGGCCATCGGGGCATCCATCGACAGATGACGGCCATGGTTGTTAAGATATCGTTGAATATCCTCTTTCTCAATTCCAACGCCTTCCGCAATTTCTTCTTCCGAGGGCATCCGGCCGAGGTCCTGTTCCATTTTGGAAATTGCCCGGTTCAGTTTGTTCATTAACCCGATCTTATTCAGCGGCAACCGAACCAGCCTTGATTGTTCGGCGATGGCCTGAAGAATGGACTGACGGATCCACCATACCGCATAGGAAATGAACTTGAATCCCTTGGTTTCATCAAACCTTTCGGCAGCTTTGATCAAGCCAATATTCCCCTCATTGATCAGATCCGGCAGCGTGAGGCCCTGATTCTGATACTTTTTGC
>JBBQOG010000455.1:0-2671 GCA_038330665.1 Bacteroidales bacterium | reverse complement strand
CGATCAGAAAAAAGCAATTGACCAGAAAAACAATAACTTCCATATCCGATGTAAGGCTTAGGTCCGCTATGCATTCAAGTTGTTGTAAAACATGGGCACGCAGGCCCAAGTTGCAATAATCGGTTAGAGCCTGAGTGTAATAGTTCATAGCACCGGCTGCATCAAACGTAGCGAGCCGCTCTACACCAAAGTTTTTTGCCGGACAATTCCGATGGCTTATGCTTCATCCGGTCAGCCAGGCGCAGATAATCCAATAATTCGGCCGCGCGCTTCTCGGCTTTGGCCCGGGGCATTTTTGCAATAAATGCCGGTATGCACACATTCTCCAGCGCAGTAAACTCCGGCAAAAGGTGATGAAACTGAAAAACAAATCCGATTTCACGATTGCGAAACGCAGCCAGTTTACGATCATCCATCGCGCTGATCCCGGCACCACGAATCCATATTTTACCCGAATCCGGCCGGTCGAGCGTTCCCATGATTTGCAAAAGAGTGGTTTTACCGGCTCCGCTTGGGCCCACAATGGATACAATTTCAGCAGGCTTAACCTGCAGATCGATCCCTTTCAGCACCTGAAGGGAGCCAAACGACTTTTTGATTTCCTCAACTCGGATCATTTCCAAAACTTTAATATCCGTAAAAGTAACGGAATAATCGGTCGGAACTTAATTTCAGCGGTCCTTACCCGGCAGTACCCGCTTATAATCCAGATAATAGATCACTTTCACCGAAAACGAATTGGTCTGAGGGGATATCAATGTACCCCTTAAATTATCCCAATAGGTCAATATCGCTTGAGGATCAAAGGTTTCATCGTTTGAAATATTGTTTTTCCAGACCACCGTCAGGTAACTTCCTGCCGCAAAATTCAGGGAATACTCCAGATCGATATTGAACACGTTGAAATTCACATTGTCATTCCCGGTATATTCCGGAATGTCGTCCAGTCCGCCAGTAGAATTGAGGAAGTAGTAATGAAGGTAATCGACGGTCGACCAATAGTGTCGAAGAGATAGGCTCAGCGCCGAAGTATTGTTGAAAACATAAGATCCGGACAGGCTATTGGTAAGGGTCTGAATATTTCTTTTCCCGAAAATCAGAGATGCGTCTGCCAGTCTCTTCACATACCCTTCGTCGCCATGATCATTCAGATAACGGACCGAGGGATACAAGCTGAGCTTATTATTCAATCTGAGTCGTGGCATAAAACTCAATTGATAGGCTTTATCCCCGTGTGCGTTCCTGAAAAAAGTCAGACCCGCATTAAAGGCCACTTTTTTCCGAAAATCACTCGAACCTCCGATATCAAACATAAGGTATGAAGGCCTGACAAAATACCGGTTCGGAGTCCGGGTTTCATACCAGTCATGCGTTTCGACCGGACTGAATTCAATTTTAATCCTTGTATCCCAGTAGTTACGATAAAGGGCGTCGGTCGACCAGCTGATATTAAATTCCGAAAATTTTCGCGGATTATACATCATGTTATATTCCAGTCCGATCCCATTCGAAAGGTTATTAAAAAAGGCGAAAGGCTCGAGGAAACGGTGCTCGAAAGCCACTTCGTGTCCGATGGAATTATTCTTGCTCAGATAACCCATGTCGTTTGGGTTGAAAGTATCTGAGATCAGGTCGAAGGCATAGGAGGCTGTAAACGCACCACCATACTTCCCGATACCGAAATTCATGGAGTGACCGGTAACCGGCTTACCAGTCAATGAATCATAAATCATACCCAGGGCCGCGCTGCCTGAAACCCCATATTTATTCTCTTTGTCGCGCAATTTAACCGATGCTTTGCTCACGTTAGCCATACGCGTCGTTGATGGGGTTAGCACGTTGGTATTGGTCAGGTTTATGTAGGAGTTCCGTCCGAATACCTGATCAAGGACAAGCATATTATAATTACTGAAAGGATCCGTCAGTACGCGGGTTTCCTGACCATCAGGATCCGCAACCGAGGCATAGGTATTGGCCGTCATGGCATTTAAAAATCCTATTCCCAGGTTTTTGGTATTTCTTCCTGAAATCTTGGTCACATTGATCAGTTTTGCCTCTTCAGGATTCTGAAGTACTGTGCTCCCATCTGAAAGATCACTCCAGACTTTATTGTAATTTCTTGGTCTCTTTCCAATACGGCGGGAATAAAAGAGTCCTGATTTATCGAAAAGTTCCATCCCTTCGGTAAAAAACTGCCGGTTCTCCTGATATTTTACTTCGTAAGGAGTGAGGTTCAGGATGATCTGATCGGATTTTCGCTGGCCAAAATCGGGCACGAGGGTCATGTCAAGCGTATAGGCATCATTGATCCCGTATTTAAGGTCCATTCCGGCTGCATAGGAGAAACCCTTGCCACTGGGGGAGACCTCATAATATCCGGCTGCAAAAGGATAGAGTTCCAACCGAACCGGTGATTTAACCGACTGGATGCCCACCATTTCGCCCACCTGGCTCTCTTCACCGAAACTCCTGTCAATAGGGTTCCAGGTAGTAGTTTCCCGCGTGCGCCTGACACTCCTCTGAAAGTTGATACCCCATAATTGGACATCCTGCTTCGGGAACCGGACAGCGGCAAAGGGAATGGCAATTTCCAATACCCACCCTTGCTCTGTAATATTAGCCTTGCTGTACCAAACAGTATTCCAGGAAGGATCGCCATGGTGATACATAC
>JBBQOG010000454.1:0-2673 GCA_038330665.1 Bacteroidales bacterium | reverse complement strand
GACCTGGAACGGCTGATCTCCAAGGCCGCAGTGGCCCGGATCAGTCCCAGGGAAGTGGTTCAGCTCAAGATGGCCCTGTCGGCCATAGAGCCGGTTAAGCTGGCCTGTGAGTCTTCAGATGATGCCACCCTGCGCCGGATTGGGGAGCAGCTGAACCCGTGCCGTACGATCCGCGATCGGATCGAAAAGGAAATTGTGCCGGATGCCCCGAACCTGGTGGGCAAAGGAAGGGTGATTGCGGATGGGGTGGTGCCGGATCTGGATGAACTCCGGCAGATGGCTTTTTCGGGCAAGGATTACCTGGCAAACATGCAGGAACGGGAAAGTCAGCGCACCGGTATCACTTCGCTGAAGGTGGGATTTAACAACATATTCGGATATTATTTCGAGGTCAGGAACCTTCATAAAGACAAGGTGCCACCCGAATGGACACGAAAACAGACGTTGGTTGGGGCGGAACGCTATATCAATGAGGAGCTTAAGGAATATGAAACAAAAATTCTCGGTGCCGAGGAGAAAATTCTTGAGATTGAAACGCGGCTTTTCAATGAGCTGGTAGTCGCCCTGTCGGATTATATTACGCCCGTACAACTGGATTCCCGGCTGATCGCCACGCTAGATGTGCTGAGATCGTTTGCCTCGCTTGCCGTCTCAAACCGGTATATCCGTCCGGTGCTCACAGATGAGAATGTTCTGGAAATACACCGGGGCCGCCATCCGGTAATTGAAAAACAATTGCCGGCAGGAGAGGAGTATATTGCGAACGACCTATATCTGGATACAGAAACCCAGCAGATTATCATTATTACCGGACCCAACATGGCCGGTAAGTCAGCCCTGCTCCGGCAAACCGCACTGATTGTCCTCATGGCACAGATCGGCTGTTTTGTGCCCGCTGAGTCTGCCGTGGTGGGCATTGTGGATAAGATTTTCACCCGCGTGGGCGCTTCGGATAATCTCTCGCTGGGTGAATCGACATTTATGGTAGAAATGACCGAAGCAGCCAGTATCATCAATAACATCTCCCCAAAATCACTGGTATTGTTTGATGAACTGGGCAGGGGTACCAGTACTTATGATGGAATTTCCATTGCTTGGTCGATTGTAGAATACATACACGAGCATCCGATGGCCAGGGCAAAAACCCTGTTCGCCACCCACTACCACGAGCTCAATGAAATGGAAGGGTCATTCCCGCGGGTGAAGAATTTTAATGTGTCGGTTCGTGAACTGGATAATAAAGTGATCTTCCTGCGCAAACTGGTCCGTGGCGGCAGCGAACACAGCTTCGGGATTCATGTGGCCCGGATGGCCGGCATGCCAAAGTCCATCGTGGCCCGGGCCAACGAAATTCTGAAAGACATGGAATCTTCCCACCGTACCGAATTGTCAAAGGAGCCCGTCAGGCAGCTGGCCAATCACAGGGAAGGAATGCAACTTTCGTTTTTTCAGCTGGATGATCCGGTTTTAACCCAAATCCGCGATGAGATTGCAAAACTGGATATCAATAACCTGACTCCGATGGAGGCGTTGAATAAGTTGAATGATATCAAGAGGATAACGGGGTTGAAATAAGGCAGTTGGCAGTTAGCAGTCGGCAGTCGGCAGTTGGCAGGGGACAGTTAGCAGTCGGCAGTTGGCAGGGGTATTTCTTGAGTCTTATCTCTTTTTACTAATTTTTGCCTTCTGCCTTTTGCCTTTTGCCCTAATTTTTATCTTTGAAACATGGAAACCTGCAACTGGCCCTCGAACGATCCCCTGATGATCGAATATCACGATACTGAATGGGGTATTCCGGTTCATGATGACCGGAAATGGTTTGAATTTATTGTTCTCGATGCGTTTCAGGCGGGTCTGAGCTGGCGGACGGTTTTGCACAAGCGCGAGAATTTTCGCCTGGCTTTTGATTATTTTGATCCGAACAGGGTGGCCTTGTACCCGGAGGAGAAAATCCAGGAATTGATGAATAATGCGGGTATTATCCGCAATCAGTTGAAAATCAGGTCTGCCGTGACTAATGCAAGATCTTTCCTTAAAATTCAGGAGGAGTTCGGAAGTTTTGATGCCTACATTTGGAAATTCACGGAGGGAA
This sequence comes from Bacteroidales bacterium, assembly GCA_038330665.1. Classification (GTDB taxonomy): domain Bacteria; phylum Bacteroidota; class Bacteroidia; order Bacteroidales; family UBA12481; genus UBA12481. The sequence continues at coordinate 581 of JBBQOG010000454.1, read as the reverse complement.
AGGTGGAGCATCACCAACTGGATGCCCTCTCCGGAATGCCTGCCAAAACGGAATTGTCCGACAGGATCAGTAAGGATTTGATCAAGAGGGGATTTACGTTTGTCGGATCGACGATTGTGTATGCATTTTTGCAGGCCGCGGGCATGGTGAACGACCATCTGACACACTGTTTCCGGTATAAAGAGTTAGGTGGATAAGGGCCTTGAAAAAAAAAGTGTCTAAAACTTTTCGATAAAAGATAAGTTCCTTTATATTTGCAATCCCAAAAGCGAGAATAGCTCAGTTGGTAGAGCACGACCTTGCCAAGGTCGGGGTCGCGGGTTCGAGTCCCGTTTCTCGCTCAGAAACAAGCCTGGATGTCTCTACCGCATTCAGGTTTTTTTGATTCATCACTTTGTGCACAATTTCTCACGCACTTCGCCCGGGTGGCGGAACTGGTAGACGCGCTGGACTTAAAATCCAGTGGCCATTACGGTCGTACCGGTTCGATTCCGGTCCCGGGTACAAAAACAGCGAAGCCGGCTTCTTGCCGGCTTCGCTGTTTCTGTATAAAGCAGGGTCAGCGTTGATTGAATTGGTCG
>JBBQOG010000453.1:0-2710 GCA_038330665.1 Bacteroidales bacterium | reverse complement strand
GAGCAGTTTTATGGTCGCATCGCGGGCGGCTTTCTTAAGTAATTCTGAACTTACATCCTGATCTTCAAGGAAAAGGTTCATGATCTCATCATTGTAATCAGCCAATTTTTCTACTAAAAAGGCACGGGCTTCATCGCATTTTTCCAGATAATCATTTGGAATTGCGATTTCAATGCGCTCATGGTCAGAAAATGCAAATGCTGTTCTGTCGATAATATCGATAATTCCTTCAAAACCCTCTTCAATTCCGATCGGAATATGAAAAGGGATGGCATTAGCATCCAGGTTGGCATTCATTTGCTGAACGACCTCAGAAAAATCAGCCCCGGTACGATCGAGTTTATTGATAAACCCGATTCTCGGGACTTTATAACGGTCGGCCTGGTTCCAAACTGTTTCACTCTGAGGCTCAACACCTCCTACGGCACAGAAGACGGCAACCATCCCATCGATTACGCGCAGGGAGCGTTCCACTTCAACGGTAAAATCGACGTGTCCTGGGGTGTCAATAAGGTTGATCGTATATCCTTTCCAAACAGCTGAAATGGCAGCTGAGGCAATGGTTATTCCACGGTCCTGTTCCTGTTTCATGAAGTCCATAGTGGCTTGACCATCATGTACTTCACCCATTTTCCGGTTTATTCCGGTGTAAAAGAGAATTCGTTCACTAACTGTTGTTTTTCCGGCATCAATATGCGCAGCAATTCCAATGTTTCTTAATTTATTTAAAGGCATGATTCTTTTTTTTCGCCGGCAAAGGTAAGAAAAACAACGGGTTTATGCCTTCTTTACCGTAAAAGAGAAGGTTGAACCCAGTCCAAGCGTGCTCCGAATATTGACTGTTTGTCCATGAGCCTCAACAATATGCTTAACAATAGCCAGTCCTAAACCGGTGCCCCCTTCGGCCCTGGAACGGTTTTTATCCACCCGGTAAAATCTTTCAAACAGGCGTGGCAGATGCTTCTCCTCGATCCCAATTCCATTATCAGAAACTTCTACCAAATAGTTTTCAACCATATCATAAATACTGATTTTGGTCCGTCCGTTATCGGCACCATATTTAATGGAGTTGGTGACCAGGTTCACGATCACCTGCCTGACTTTTTCCCGGTCGGCATATACAAAAAGGCCGATATTGGTTTCCGCTCCAAATTTTAAGGTAATATGTTTGACTTTGGCCTGATCCTCAAGGTGGGTAAATACTTCCTTGCATAGCGAATACAGGTCGAAATGGGATTCATCCAGTTGCATCTCACCACTTTCAAGCCGTGAAATGACCTCGAGTTCTTCAATCATCTCAATCATCCGGTCGATATTCGATTCCGTTTTCTGAAGGTAGGTTCGGTTTACGTTAGGATCTTCCAGGCCCCCTTCGAGCAGGGATGACACATATCCCTGAATATTAAACAATGGGGTGCGCAATTCATGAGAAACATTGCCCAAAAATTCCCGGCGGTAGGCTTCCAGTTTTCGAAGCTGTTCGATTTCGGATCGCTTGCTCGCCGCCCAGTCAGCAACTTCCTGCTCCACTTTACTTAAGGCATCTGAGGACATGTTGAAATTCATGTTCCGTTTCTCTTCCTTGGTAAGCTTGAGGTTATGGATGGTTTTATAGATCAGCTTGAATTTTTCGGTAAGATAATTTCGCATCACCCCTCTCAGAAAAATGAAAAGCAGAAAGGAAGTAATTACTGCGAACCAAACCAGAAATTTCCAGTTGAAAACGGCTAGCCCGGTGCCGCAAAAAATCAGGTATACTCCTAAGAATATCAGCGCGATAACTGCAGTCATATACAGTACAAGCCGGATAGGTGATGAAAATCTCATGGTTGCTGAGTTAAATTTCCGGTGAAGTTACAATTTTAATTAGATCAGGAATTGCATCAATTCAAGCCTGTCGTTGACATATTCGGCAGGAAAGTTTTTTTCCTTCATTCGCGCAACGAGGGGAGCAAAATCTGAACTTCGCTTAAGTTCTATCCCGATCAGGGCCGGTCCGTTTTCCCTGGAGGTCTTTTTCGAATATTCAAAATGAACGATGTCGTCATCCGGACCGAGCACATCCTGGACAAATTGTTTGAGTGCTCCCGGCCGCTGGGGAAAACGAACGATAAAATAGTGTTTCAGATTTGCATACAGCAGTGCACGCTCCTTGATTTCCGGGAAGCGGGTGATGTCGTTATTGCCACCCGAAAGCACCACCGCGGTCGTCATGCCCCATAGTTTCGATTTCATCATGAGGGCTCCGGCCAGTGCAAGGGCCCCGGCCGGCTCGGCCACAATGGCATTTTCGTTGTACAGCCTCAGTATCGTTTCACAAATCAGACCTTCAGGAACCAACACAATCTCGTCGAGCCGGTCCTTGCAGATGGAATAGGTCAGGTTACCCACCTGGCGCACCGCAGCCCCGTCAGTAAAGGTGTCGATCGAATCCAGCAATACCGGCCCACCGGCGGCAAAAGCCGCCTGCATGGAAGCAGCACCTTCCGGTTCGACTCCGATTAACCGGGTATTGGGAGATAAGGCTTTGAAAACTGTGGATACCCCCGAGGCGAGTCCTCCTCCACCTATAGGAATGAACAGGTAATCAAGTGGTTGAGTAGCCTGATTTAGGATTTCAAGTCCGACGGTGGCCTGTCCGTTTATCACAGATTGGTCGTCAAATGGATGAATAAAGGTCTGACCCGTTTCCTGTGCATCTTTCAGCGCA
>JBBQOG010000452.1:0-2723 GCA_038330665.1 Bacteroidales bacterium | reverse complement strand
CCACCAGGTAACGTTCGGGTTCATCGCCGTACCGGCAAAATATTGTTGTCCGGGTATTCCCATTTCTTTAGGTGTAGCGGTGAAAGTGTGCACGAAGATCATATTCAAACCGGAGCAAAACTCATGGTCCATGGCAGGCTTCTGGTCCCTCCAGAGGACATCGCTCCAGATGGGCTTTTTCAGTGAAGTAAACGACTCTGCACCAACGAATTGTTTTCCGTAAATATGCGCGGCAGAAGCGGCCTGCTTAACAAAGAACCGATTGCCGGGATTCGGACGGTGCGGACAGGGCACCCAGAACTCGCTCATGACGATATCGCTGTAGGCATAGTTGCTGATCCCATCGATGGGGGCAGCATGCGGACCGGCAGATTCCGGCTGTATGCCAATGCCATATTTCGCCGCGTGTTCGGCAAAATTTTTATAATGGTTCACAGCTACGCAGCCAGCGATGGTTTTTCTCAGATCGGCCAGAAAAGCATTGCTCGAGGCACGGTCGTCAACAATCTTACCCGCAATCACCGGCAAGTATTTTATCATATCATAGCCCCGGAATTTTTTAAAGTCTGCAGCAAAACCCGGACTCCAGTTCATTCCTCCGCATTCCCAGCTATCGGTCTCGAGTTGTTGCAGCACAGTTCCGGCCAGGGGACCTGCCTGCTTCAATAATGGATCCACCACCTCATCCCAGTACCTATCAAAAACCTTCGGATCGAGATAGTCAAGCACATGCCCCTTCCAGTTATCGCTCGATGTTTTGACTTCGGCGAGAGTAGGCGTATAGCCAAACCGCATGACGGTCCATTTACCCGGCGGCACGTCCCATTTCAGGTTTCCGTCAGAATCCATTTTTGAGGTAATATCGACGATATCTTCCAGTCGGGTATCCTCCTCGCCGTCCACCGCCGGAACATCATCCAGCAGAAACCGGCAATCCGGCGCCGATCCGCCCAATTCACGAGTGCCTGATTTGGCATCCAGGTTATTGATGGGCTGCCGCCCCTGTACTCCCCGATCCGGATACGCCAGTACGCAGATATCCCGATAATAATCAAAATTGCTTTTGGGCTCATGCAAAAGCTCTGCCACCGCTTTCGACCCTTCCACCCGGATTTCCGACCAGGTGATCTGCTTGGCTGCATCATCCAGGGTAATCGTTGGACCGCCCAGATTCCAGCCACTCTGAATGGAAAGGCCTATAACCAGATCAAGTCTTTTCGCCTCAGAAAGCGCATGAAGATAGAGTTTGGTCCATTCCGGGCCCGAAAACATCGGTCCGTTCGGTACCGGGCTATCCGGTCCCCAGTTCAGCTCCGTTCCCGCATCAAAAATCATGGCCCCGCTGTAACCTTTGTCGTGCATGGCCTCCAGGTCGCGGGTGATGGATTCCATGGTAACATTACTGTTCATCCACCACCACCAGCAGCGGATTCCGGCATCGCGGGGGGGATGCTGGAAACTCTCGGAGGAAAGGAGAACATCAGTTTTAACAGTTTGTGGCTGACAAGAAATCATCAGGCCTAAAAGGAGCAGGTATCCTACGGTTTTTTTGATCATGGGTATCACGCCTTGGTATTGAGAGTCCAATTTAAGCAAACCAAACCATAGATCACCGGTAATCGAAAGCAATTTATTGCGCCATTGGCATGACTACCTTCATGAAAATATCTAATTTAAGCCAATTAAATAAGTCGTTCAGATTTTCCCGATGAATAAAAACATACGAATTGTCTTCAGCTTCGCTATCCTGATTACCCTTACTGCTTGTGGAACGAACGAAAAAAAGGTGATTAAGATTTCCAGTCCTTCAAAAACCATTGATTTAGTAATCACTCCTGCCAAGGAGGGTCTGACTATTCAATTGAATTATCGGGGCATCCCGGAGCTGACAGCCGAGACCGGGAACTTTATTATTGAAATTGAACCCGGTCATGGAACTCATATTTTGGATGTAAAACGCTCGACAACAGATGAATCATGGAATCCCGTTTTCGGAGAACGCCACACGATCCGGAACCACTATAATCAAATTGAAATCGAACTGGCAGATACGCTGACCGATGCAAAACGGAAGACCGTGGTATGCCGATTGTATGACGAAGGTCTGGCTTTTAAAGTATTGTTTAACAAAGAATACAATAATAATAAGACACTTACGAGTGAATTAACCAGCTTCAATTTTATTAATGACGGTGAGGCATGGATCTCAAACCGGGCGCAAAGCCAAATCTACAAAACCAACCTAAGTGAAATCGATGAGGTCTCTGAACGACCGCTTGTAATTAAGCAGAGTGACAATCTATACCTGGCTTTAGGAGAGGCGGCTCTGGTGGATTATGCCCGAATGAAATTCAGAAAAGATACCGTGAATCCGTTATCCCTGTATTCAGAGCTCTCCGGAACGGTGAATCTAAAGCAGGCAGAATTCCGGACACCCTGGCGCTATGTGATGGTGGCAGAGAGCCCTGCCGAATTATTGGAAAACAATTTTTTTATCGAAAACCTGAATGAGCCCAATCAAATCGCAGATATCTCCTGGATTAAACCCGGGAAAATTATTCGTGAAGTCACCCTGACAACCCAGGGAGGAATGGCCACCATTGATTTTGCCGCAAAGCATAATTTGCAGTATGTGGAATTTGACGCCGGATGGTATGGGAGTGAATCTGATGAGGCATCGGATGCCACGACCGTTACCGTAGATCCCAACCGATCTCCCGGTC
>JBBQOG010000451.1:0-2735 GCA_038330665.1 Bacteroidales bacterium | reverse complement strand
CCTTCACACCGTTTAATGGCACTCTTTCGCGGTGAGCGGGAAGGGTTTCTGCGAGTTAGTATTCAGCCAGATGAATTTGAGGCTGTCGACCGGATATCCAAATCGGTGGTGCGAAGCCGGAATCCCTGCTCAGCCCAGGTTCAGCTGGCAGCCAAGGATAGTTATAGCCGGTTGCTGGAACCCTCTATTGAAACAGAATTCCGGAATTTATACAGGGAGAAGGCCGACGAAGAGGCTATCCGGGTATTCACCGATAATCTGCAGCAATTGCTATTGATGGCCCCATTGGGTGAAAAAAATATCCTGGCCATTGATCCGGGTTTCCGGTCGGGTTGCAAGGTGGTTTGCCTGGATCGCCAGGGGAATCTTTTGCATAATGAAACGATTTTCCCGCATCCGCCTCAGCGCGAGACTTCCATCGCAGCCAAAAAAATCAAGTCACTCGTGGACGCCTATAAAACAGAGGCAATTGCCATTGGCAACGGAACCGCAAGTCGGGAAACGGAATACTTTATTAAAAATTATGTCCGTTTCGACCGCGATGTGGAGGTTTATGTGGTGAGTGAGAACGGGGCATCCGTTTATTCCGCCTCTGATGTGGCCCGGGAGGAATTTCCGGATTATGATGTCACGGTCAGAGGTTCCATATCGATTGGCCGCCGGCTGATGGACCCGTTGGCTGAGTTGGTCAAAATCGATCCGAAATCCATCGGGGTAGGGCAGTATCAGCATGATGTGGACCAAAAGAAATTGCAGGAGAGTCTTGATCAGGTGGTGATCAGCTGCGTAAACCACGTGGGCGTGCAGGTAAACACTTCGAGCCGCCATTTGCTCACCTATGTATCCGGACTGGGACCCGCCCTGGCCAGAAATGTGACAACCTATATCAAGGAGAACGGCCCGTTTAAGAGCCGGGAGGAACTCAGAAAAGTCCCTCGGCTCGGTGCCAAGGCGTTCGAACAGGCGGCAGGATTTTTACGCATCCGCGGTTCTGAAAACCCGTTGGATGACAGTGCCGTGCATCCGGAAGCCTATCCGGTTGCAGAACGAATGGCCGCAGATGTGGGATGTACGGTTGGCGAACTGATACACGATCCGGAAAAACGGGCTCAGATCCGTCTTGAGAAATATGTGACCGCAGAGATCGGGATGCCGACGCTTGCAGATATCCTGAATGAACTCAGCAAACCCGGAAGGGATCCGCGCGGTAAAATCAAACTGTTCGAATTCTCGCAGGAAGTCCAGAAAATTGAGGATGTTAAACCGGGGATGCTGCTTCCCGGTATTGTGACCAACATCACGCGCTTTGGGGCTTTTGTAGATATTGGAGTGAAGCAGGATGGGTTGGTTCATGTATCCCAGATGGCTGATAAATTCATTACCGATCCAGCCGAAGTGGTGAAGCTACATCAGCATGTGAAGGTTAAGGTACTGGAAGTGGATTCTTCCCGAAAAAGGATTCAACTAACCATGAAAGGGTTAAACAGCTGAGATCATTGATCTTAGTTCACTCAGGCTGCGGATCAATGTGGTTCCGCAGCCTGTGAGCCGCGCTTCCGGAAAATGGCCATGGGTGCAGAGAATCGCCCGGACATGCAGGAATTCTGCAACTTCCTGGTCATGACAGGTATCACCGATCATGACGATAGAACCCGCCGCTGCATCGATCGTATCAATCAACTCAAAACCCAGTTCCTTTTTTCCAGCCGCATAGTGATTATCCAGTCCCTTGATATTCCGGAAATACCTTCGGATACCGAAATGATCAGTCATCTCCTGCAGTATTCCGGTTTCACTGGCGGAGAGTAAATGCTGCACGATTCCATGATCTTCAAACAGGTCCAGTATTTCGCGTGCAGCTGGTTGCAACCGGCACTCTTTCTTTCGCTTATCGTATAAATCGATGAACTCCATTGCCGGAACCTCAAAGGGTTCTTTGTCAAAATCAAATCCTGCATCACCATAATAATCCCTGACCGGAAAACGGAAAATACGGTGATAGGTATTCTCATCAATCGGAGGCAGATTTCTTTTAAGTAAGACGGTATTGATCGATTCAATGCACAGCCACTTGTCATCCAGCAGGGTGCCGTTCCAATCCCATATCACATGCCCAAAAACGGAGGTTGTATTGATCATATCTGCAAAGAAAAATAAATGGCATCATTATTGGCTAATTATTCTGAAATTATCCAGAAGCTTAAGTCATTTAAAGATATTGAAATAAGAAATGATTTCTAAATACCAGAAAATAAGTTAGTTAGAAAAATTTCTTAAAAACGTATTCGTGCATAAATAAAATAATGAATCCATTATCCTTCCAGTAATTGGAAAGCAATGGTATTAAATTGGAAAAATTGGGTCCGGAATCCACATATCAGATTTGGCAAATAGTGTTACCCCTAATTATTATGGTTATTTTTTCGTCCATGCTGATGGTTTATGGCTGGATGAAACGCAAAACCTCCGTGGGGCCGGTCTATTGGTTACTCCTTCTTAATCTGACCATCTGGATGATATTGTATACATCCTGCCTGATAGTCAGTAATCCTGATATCCTCCGAATATTGGTATTTCTTGAATATATCGCCCTGTTAATGCTCCCATTGAACTGGCTCTATTTTTCATTTGATTTTTCCGGAGTCAAAGGATGGAAAGCTCCGTTACCCCTTTTGGCAACACTTTTGGTACCTGCGCTTTTGGTTGTTGTTGCGCTGATTAGTACGGTACCCTCG
>JBBQOG010000450.1:0-2758 GCA_038330665.1 Bacteroidales bacterium | reverse complement strand
AGCGGTATTCTTCCACCATCTTCTGCAGGTTGTTTTCACCTTTTCCGAAAATAATCACTGCATCCAATCGCTGGGGCCACATATATTTTGACCGGTTGGCATTGTAGAATGCCAGCAACCCGACGGTATCCTTCGAAGCTTTCGACCAAACCATCTTGTCTGTTATTTCAAACAGGAGATTTCCGTCGCGGAATTCATTATAGAGATTGCGGAATTCTGGATATTTTCTTTCCAGTTGCGTCTTTTCATAATCCAGGATCTGAGCTTTAGAAAACTCATTAAACTGTTCATCCACAAATTCTGCAATGGTTTTTACGGTGGCTTTCTTGAAATTCAATAGAGCCAGGTATTTGGCGAAATCATATTCATAAACCGTAAGTGTACCGAGTGTGAATAGCACATCCCTTTTCTGCAGGGCGGCATTCGCATCCCATTTGCCGGTAAAGATCGAAGGATCGACCATCCGGTAAAAATCCTGAAGGGCGGGAGTGTTTAATTTGTACCCGTATTCTTTTTTCAGCTTTTCAATAACCACCCGTTCGCTTTTTTGGGAACGTATATCTCGCGAAATCTGGTTGGCCAGAACGCCTTTGGCTTCATCCCAGGTATCCTGGTCCTTTTTTTCGATTAGCCTGATAATGAACCATCCCAGCGATGTTTCTACGGGTTCTGAAATGTCTCCTGCATTTTTGATTGAATAAGCAGCCTGGTCAAAAGAGGGCTCTTTCTGATTGGGCCCGATCCAGAAACCGGCATCTCCGCGTACCGCCATCGTGCGATCGTCGGAATATTTCCGTGCCAGGTCATTAAAATCAGCTCCTGATTTCAATTGCAGGTAAATGTTCTGAATCTCTTCTTTGGCCTTGGCTTTCTCTTCGTCGGTCATGGTAAAATTGAACGACTTCCAGATGGTGGCCACATGGATTTTACCCCTGGCGGGTTTTTTATCCGTGACTAAAATAATATGGTAGCCAAACTGGGTACGAACCGGCATCGAGATCTCACCGATTTTCATTGTGAAAATGGCAGTTTCAAAAGGATAAACCACTTGTAGGACAGGCTGGTAGCCTATATCACCGCCATTTGTAGCGGCAGAAATATCATCACTGACTTCCTTGGCCACCTCATCGAATTTTTCCCCTTTGAGTAATCTTTCCCGAACGGCCATCGCCTTACGATAAGCGAGCAAGGTGTCACCGGGGGTGGCATCCGGTTTCACTCCGATCAGGATATGGCTGGCACGAACCTCCCATTTGCTGCGATCATAAGCTTCCTTGATCAGTTCATCGGTAACTTCCTGATCCATCAGGTAGGGCTTTGACAGCTGTTCACGGTTGCTGGCGAGTTCTTTGATAAAGGATGCCGTGGTATCCATTCCCTGAGCTTCTGCTTCCCTGACCTTCAGTTTAAAATTAGTGAACATGTCGAGGGATTCCTGCAGCGTCGGTTTCTGACCGGTGATGTTATTCTTGTTCTTATTGAGAATTCGGGTAAACTCGCTGGTATAAACAGGCTTATCGCCGATAGTGAGCAAAACCGTTTCCTGTGAGAATGCTGTGACTGCCGGAAGGAGCAAAAGGGTTGCGCAGACGGTACGTAAGCAAGATCTGTACTTCATAATTAATTACTTGTTTATAAGAAATGCGTCAGTATAACGTTTCACTTAATCGTTTGGTATGGAATCAGGCTTCCCTCGAATAATTCGGGGATTCCCTTGTGATGGTCACATCATGGGGATGGCTTTCGATAATTCCGCTATTGGTAATCCTGACAAACCTGGCTTTCTGAAGTTCTTCGATGTTTTTGGACCCGCAATAGAACATTCCTGCCCGCAATCCACCCACCATCTGGTATATTACTTCATTAAGCGTTCCTTTATAGGGTACCCGGGCTGCAATGCCTTCCGGAACCAGCTTTTTCATGTCATCCTCCACATCCTGGAAATAACGGTCCTTCGATCCCTGGTTCATGGCTTCAATTGAACCCATCCCGCGGTAGGATTTGAATTTTCGTCCCTGATAGATAATCGTTTCACCGGGTGATTCTTCGGTGCCGGCAAACAGGGAGCCGGTCATTACGCAGTCAGCACCCGCGGCAAGCGCCTTGACAATGTCGCCTGAATAACGGATACCGCCATCGGCAATGACAGGAATGTCTTCGTTTTTAAGGGCTTTTGACACCTCATAAATAGCACTTAACTGGGGTACGCCAACCCCGGCAATTACTCGGGTGGTACAGATGGAACCGGGTCCGATTCCCACCTTAACGGCAGATGCACCTGCTCTGACCAAAGCTTTGGCGCCTTCGCCTGTGCCTATATTTCCGGCCACGAAATCGAATTCCGGAAATTTGGCTTTCGCTGCTTTCAGTATATCCATGACCCTTTTAGTATGGCCGTGTGCCGTATCAATTACAATGGCATCCACGCCGGCACCGACGAGTTCGGTAATGCGTTCTTGCGTGTTGCCGGCAATGCCAACAGCCGCGGTCACCCGCAATCTGCCGCGCTCATCCTTGCATGCATTCGGCCGGTCCTTGGTGATGGTAAGGTCTTTATAAGTAAGCAAACCGATCAGCTTATAGTTTTTATCTACCACGGGAAGCTTTTCGATTTTATTTTTCTGAAGAATGTCTGCGGCAGTATCCAGATTCGCTGTGGCGGAAGTGGTAATCAGGTTTTCCTTGGTCATCACCTCCCGGATGGGTCGGGAACCGTTCTTTTCAAACCGCAGGTCGCGGTTGGTAACAATGCCAACCA
>JBBQOG010000449.1:0-2769 GCA_038330665.1 Bacteroidales bacterium | reverse complement strand
GAGTCGGTTTCCAGGTAGATGCTCGCTTCGGTATTGATTCCACGTGCCTGATCCGGCTTGAATGAAAAAAAGGTGGAAGCCAGCCGGTACAATGGTTTCTGGTTGTAGAATATCGTGAGTACATTTTTTTTTGAAGCCATGCCCTCTCCCAAAACCTTGATTCCCTGCAGCGAGAATCCGCCTTCATAATCCATTCCGGGATAAAGATTTTTGATCCGGTTCCTGTTGTCATAGGAGGTGAAGCGAGGGTATCCGGCCACTTCAGGTGCCATTCCCGGTAGAATTTTATTTTCGATGCGGCCAATAACCGGGTTCGTAAAATACCTCCTGTCGATCAGATTAACGGAGTCGATCTCATAAACGGACCGGGTAAGGTTCAGTTGAAACTTTTTCAGGATCACAAAAACCTGATTGGCCGGGATGTTTAATTTTTCCCAGGTAATCTTTCCGTTTTCTCCGAAAAACAGGCGTTTGTCAGGATAATAGCGACCTCCGGTATTATTAATAGTGATACTGTCACCACTGCCGGACGCTACCAGATCAACGGAATTCAAAGGCACATAAAAGGCGGAATCAAATCCGAATTCACACAAGGCAGGCTTGATGTGCCACTGGAGGGCACGGGTTTGATAAAGGATCCCACGGGTCGAATAATTGATGGTAAATTCAAGAAATGGTTGGGCCTGACTGAAATTATTCCGGTTTTCCTGCAGTATCTTATCCAGATTTGACGACCAGCTCAGGTAATCCTTTTGGGCTTTGGAATGTGTGGCGACCTGAAAATACGCTTCGAGCAATAATTGGAAATCAGCAAGTAACCTGGCATCTGTTTTTTCGATCCGGTTGGCTTTTCCGGCCAGATCGATCCAATGGTTTTCTTCCAGTTGCCCGTTTTTCTGCGCAGCTTCGTATTGTAATAAAAGAACCCGTGATTCTTCCGGCAGCCGACTGCCGAAAAGGTCACGGGCCTCCTGTAAAAATAGTTTAGGGTCTGAATGGAAGCGTGCCGCTTCCTGACCCATCACCTGAATCAGGCATCCCAATATCAATATTACGAGAATGCCGGATTTTTTCATGTTTAGAAAGCGTGTACGATACGATGAAATTCCGCAGCATCCAGTGCGGCACCACCAATTAACCCACCGTCCACATCCGGTTTGGAGAATATTTCGGCCGCGTTGGAGGATTTACAACTTCCGCCATATAAAATCGTGAGATCATCTGCTATAGCGCTGCCATATCGCGCGGAAACCAGCGAACGGATAAATTTATGCATTTCCTGCGCCTGTTCGGGTGAAGCGACGACGCCGGTCCCGATAGCCCAAACCGGTTCGTATGCAACGACAACCTTCAGGAAATCTTCATTTCCCAGGTGAAACAGACTTTCGCGAAGCTGGCTTTCCACGATCTTATTCTGAATTCCGGCGTTTCGTTCGTCCAGAACTTCTCCACAGCAGAAAATAGGTTGAAGGTTATTCTTAATCGACAGGTCAACCTTTTTGGCCAGCGTGGCATGGTCTTCCTTGAAATAGGCACGACGTTCCGAATGTCCGATTATGACAGCGGTTACACCCACTGATTTCAACATCCCGACCGATACTTCGCCAGTATAGGCTCCGCTCGTTTCTGACGCACAATTCTGCGAGGAGAGAATGATTTTCGCAGGGTCAATAGCTTGATTGACTTCGCTTAAATGGGTGTACGGCGGAGCAATGGCCACCAGTACATTATCGGGAGCAGGCTTTTCGATCAGCATTTTCATCAGATCAGTGGCCAGTTTAACGCCGGTTTCTACATCGGTATTCATCTTCCAGTTTCCGGCAACGATTCTTTTTCTCATAGATATTATTTTAAAATTCAATAAATCAGATTATATGCTTTCAATATTCTTAACCTGACGGTGATGCCATTTACCTGTTATCGTTCCCGATTTGAGTAACATCAGCCCGGGATTCGACCGGATCATGGTTTTTAAGGTAGTGCCATCCATCAGGTAAATGGGATAGGTGGCCTTCGCTTTTTCACGGAAGGCTTCAAATTCCTCCGGTGAAGAGGAGGTCAGTCCGTAAACTTTATATCCTTTTGATATGGCCATTTCCACCACCCGGTTGATCTCTCCTATATCTTTCAGATCCGCCTTCTTCAGATTGCTCATTACCACGAGCAAGCTAAGGCCGGGCTCCTGCAGGATCATATCCGTCACATCCTGCCCGTCCGGTGTCTGAATACTGAAATCATGGATCGGAGGCTCGTAACCTTTACTGATCAATGTGGATTTTGAATCCACGAATTTCCAGGTGGTATCGTTTTTAGGGTAATTATCCTGAGTGAATTTTTTGACCTGGCCGTTTTTTTCGTAAAACAGCTTCATTTTGTATACCGCAGTCGGCGCGTTTTCCGGGATCGCTTTACCTTCGGGGATATTATTGCCCACCTTATAGGGCATGAAATCAATGCAGGGAAGGTGGTTCAGGTTCCAGAATTCAAATCCTGCCACCAGTATGGCCAAAACTGCAGCTGCCACCATCTGGATCTTTTTATTGAACAGATCTTTATACTCTTTTCTGTTCAGGAAAAGAACCAGCACGAAACCGTCCAAAATCACATTTTTCAGAAAAGTCTGCCAGTTGGTCAGAACCAGTGCATCACCGAAACATCCGCAATCTGTTACCTTGTTGGATATGGCAAGCCAAAGGGTCAGCGGGGTATAGAAAACCATTAGTCCTACCGCCACCCAGGAGGCAAGCCTGATTTGCAGGTTAAGAAGGA
>JBBQOG010000448.1:0-2773 GCA_038330665.1 Bacteroidales bacterium | reverse complement strand
AAATCGAGGATGAGGTGGAAGCTTGGCAGAATTATAGAAATAATAAAATCTGTAAAATTAATTGGCAATTTACGACCAAAGATGCAAGGATAAAGCTGAAGAAACTTTATCCGTCAATTGACGTTTAACATAACACTAGTTCCATTCGTTTGACTACCTCTTCCCGGGAATCGGGATGAACGATCGAAAGCGCGGGTTTTCCAATCATTTCCTCCTGGCTGCTGGCACCAAGAATAGCCAGAGCTGCAGGGTTGAGGTAGCAGTATTTCAAATCCTGATAAATTGCAATTCCTGTGGGCGTTAATTCGATCAGGTTCCGGTATCGCTTTTCACTTTCCCGCAGCACATCATTGGAATGCTTTCTTTGGGTGATATCCCTGACAATGGCCCACATGCCAACCGGCTGATCCTGGTCGTCACGGATCAGAAAGGTGCGCAGTTCTACCGGTAATAAGCTCCCGTCACTTTTACGGTATTCCTTTTCATAAACGCGTGAAAATCCTTTGGGGATGATCTCATTGTTTACAATCTCGTTTTCGTAGGCATGCCAATTTTCGGGGGTCAGGTCGAAATAAGTAAGGTGCTGCAGCTCATCCTGCGAAAATCCGACCAGGTTCTGGAACATGGTGTTGCTTTCCAAAATGCGCCCATCCATGGTTACATAAACATACCCATCACGTAGGCTTTCATGCAGTTTGCGGTATTTCTCCTCGCTGGTCCTCAGGCTGGCTTCCATTTTCTGGTGCGCGGTGATGTCGATGGCCGTGATCAGGCATTTTTGTTCCACCTCCGAAACGATCCCTTCGAGGTGAAGATGGCGGGTGGTTCCCCCATTGACCGAAATTTTCACCTCACAGGATTCAGTGGACCGTTTTTCAAAAACCTTCTGGAAGAACCGGTTAAATTCTGATTTACTTGATTCTGCAACAAACTGAGAGAAAAAATTCCCCAACAGGGCGGACCGGTCTTTATCCAGAAGCCTGGCACCGTTCAGGTTTAATTCTTCTATTCTGCCGTCTCCATCCAACCGGTAATAGCCGGCCGGTGAGAAGTTATAGATTTCGACATAGAGATCCGTGTACAGTCGGGCAATATCTTCAGCTTTTTGCCTGGCTGCAATCAACTCCTGGTTTTGCGCTTCCAGCTCGAGCTTTCGCAAACGGAGTTCCTCCACAAGTCCCTCGTGGCCAGCCTCCCCGGATAAAATCGGTTTATCTCCCTTCTTCATGTCAAATTCGTGGTAAAAACCAGAACAATGTAAACCTTCCAGTTGCAAAGTACAATTTCTTTCATAAAATAGTTCAAAACGGGTTGATAATAAGGATTTCTGAATTTCCCGACTTTTCTGTTACTTTGTATAAAGACCTAAATGCCGCTATGTTTAATATTTCCATCCAAACTCAAGATTCCGTGATTTGCGTGATGCCTGAGGGCAGGCTCGACACGGTAAACAGTTCCGTATTTCAGGAACAATTGCAGTCGCTAACGGATCAGGAGGAGTTCCTGATCATCGATTTTACGGAGTGTAATTACCTGTCCAGTTCCGGTATCCGGTCGCTGATTACCTCGGCAAAAAAGCTCGGGTCGAGGGGCGGCAGGTTGATGCTATCCGCCTTATCCCCCGAGGTTTTTCAGGTGATAGAAATGGCCGGATTGCATACGGTTTTTTCATTGTTCCGGGATGAGCCGAGTGCCCGTGAGGAAATTCTCCGGATGCGTAAAAGCGTGAAGGCGGTATCTGAAATTAACATCGGAGGATATTTATTTCAGGTCCAGCCGCTGGATCACCCGAATGAGCCGGTTTTGGATTGGCAGAATCCGGGAATCGCCGGTTATAACGAACTGGGATTTGCTGTGGGAATCGGATCGCCTGCCGAGTCGTTGCAGGAAAATCCGGATATGCGTGGGCTCTTTACTACGATTGGAAACTGTGCCGGCTTTATTCCGCTCAAACGGAAATTCAATCCTGAATTCAGGGTGGTGACCGACCCGGTCAGCGGAGGGATCTTTATCCATCAGGCTCATTCTTTCGGCACGCACCCATCGGTGCGCGTAAAGCCGGAAACACCGGCAGGAATCCGAATGGATGAACTCATGGATTCCTTGTTTCAGATCCCTCGAAACACGGGTCTGAACAAAATCCGGGCGATGTTAATCGCCGGATTCAATATCGAAGGTCCAACAATTACCTTATGCTACGATCGGGTGACAGAAACCCGGAATGAAATTTCAGGGGCTTCATTTACCCTGAACGAGCTCACCGATGTGAAAAAGGGCGAAACACTCATGGAATTTGCTAACCGTTCCCTGACCATCGAAAATATCGAAGGCGTCAATTCCATTGATCTTTCGCTGGAACTGGCCAATCCTTTGATCTGGTTGTTTACGGCCGAAGAAACGGTGGATCCGGCTTCCGGCCGGATCCAGGTGGAGGGTGCCGACGGATCGGTTCCCGAACCCTATATCGAATACCTGGCCCGGCGCCTATACACCGACTCCTCACGGGTGGTCATAAAACCGCTTCATGGCGGGTTTTCGGCACAAACCTTTCAGGTGGAATCATTCGATCCCGACGGCCGGAAACTGAGGCCGACGGTGCTGAAAATTGCCAATCGGGCCCTGATCACCCGCGAGGCCGAACATTGCCAGAAGTACGCATTGCCCTATATCCTGAATAACAGTGCCATGGTTCTGGGTACGGTATTCTTTTGCAATACCGGGGCCCTCCGTTATAATTTTGTAGGAATCGGCGGGGAACAAACACAGCTGAAAT
>JBBQOG010000447.1:0-2778 GCA_038330665.1 Bacteroidales bacterium | reverse complement strand
TGGGGCGGGAACCAATGATCATTTTTCATTATCTTTGCCCCCATGCAAACCATTCCAGAAAGCCCTGCCCTTTGGGTCGGTTTTGTCATCTTCATCATCCTGATGCTTTTGCTGGACCTGTTCGTTTTTAACAGGAAGGTTCATGAGATCCGGATGAAGGAGGCATTGCTGACCAGCCTCTTTTGGATTGTGCTGGCTATTCTGTTTAACCTGGGGGTTTGGAAATTCCTGGGCCAGCAGAAAGCATTAGAGTTCCTGGCTGCCTATCTGATTGAGGAGTCGCTAAGCATCGACAATCTGTTTGTGTTCATTCTGATATTTGCGTATTTTCAGGTGCAGCCACGCTATCAGCATAAAATACTGTTCTGGGGAATCATCGGGGCCATGGTGCTGCGGGCCATCTTTATTGTTGCCGGCGTGGCGCTCATCAATAGGTTTCACTGGGTAATTTATATTTTCGGGGCCTTCCTGATTTTTACGGGAATCCGGATGGCCTTCGACAAAGGTGCTCAGATTGAACCGGATAAAAACCCGGTAATCCGATTGGTTAAAAGAATTTTTCCGATAACCACTGACCTTCGTTATGGCAAATTCTTCGTCCGCATTGATGGAAAGCTTTTCGCTACCACCCTCTTCATCACGCTGGTAATGATTGAGTTCACCGACCTGGTTTTTGCCGTGGATTCTATTCCTGCCGTATTGGCTATTTCAAAAGATCCCTTTATTATCTACACGTCCAACGTATTTGCGATCCTGGGCCTGCGCTCCATGTACTTTGCCCTCTCTTCGGTTATGTCCTATTTCCGGTTCCTGAAATTCGGATTATCAGCAATTTTGTTCTTTGTTGGGGTAAAGATGTGTATTTCAGGATTTTATAAAATCCCGATCGGGGTATCACTGGGTGTGCTTATTGGAATTCTTGGGCTATCCGTATTGATTTCGGTTCTCGTGCCGAAAAAGCCCGACGCGTGACCACCGACATTTAACAACATTCGGAGAATGGTTAATCCTTCGGGTCGTGACCCCCATGCCTCAATACCTTGGCTTCAGTATAGAACACCAGTTCTTCGGCCATATTTTTGGTTTGATCGCCCACTCGCTCGAGTTTCCGGATCACCGAAAGCAAATTGAGAATATTGATGGAATCATCGGGCCTGCGTTTGATCAGGTCGGAAGCGACCCGATTGGAGCGCATCTTGATTTCATCGAGTAATTCATCTTTACGGAATACCTCCCGTGCAAGTTTGCTGTCCTCCTTGTCAAATGCCGAGAGCGTGATTGTAAGCATTTTCAGAGAGGTGTCGAACATGTCTTTCACTCCCATCTCCTTGATGCAGTCCGGATCAATGGGTTTTTCCAGATCCCTCACCAGGGTGGCAATATTATAGGCATAGTCGCCCACGCGTTCGAGGTTGTAATTTGTTTTCAATACCGATAAAACAAACCGTAAATCGTTGGCCACCGGACTATAAAGTGCCAGAATATTTTCACAATCCATATTGAGCTTGAGCTCGAAGGCGTCTACCCGTTTTTCATTGCTGGAGATTTCGCTTACCAGGTCCTTATCGAAATTTTCGAGGGCATAGCGGGCTTTAACCATCTGGCTGATAACCAGGTTCCACATTTCAATGGTGCTGGATTTCAGCGCCTGCATTTCATTTGGAATATGAGTCATTTGATTCTCTCCTTAATTTTAAACTGATCAACCAAACCGGCCGGTAATGTAATTCTGTGTCCGGATATCGGTGGGGGTGGTAAAGATAGTTTTCGTCTGATTCCATTCTACCAGTTCACCCATATAAAAAAATGCTGTAAAATCGCTTATCCTCCCGGCCTGCTGCAGGTTATGCGTAACAATGATAATGGTATACTGGTCCTTCAGTTCGAATATCAGGTCTTCGATTTTGCCGGTGGAAATCGGGTCCAGCGCAGAGGCAGGCTCGTCCATCAGGATCAGGGCCGGTTCCACCGCCAGGGCGCGTGCGATGCATAATCGCTGCTGCTGGCCCCCGGAAAGCTCCATGGCTGATTTTTTCAGTTTGTCTTTTACCTCATCCCAGAGCGCGGCCTTTTTTATCGCCTCGATTACTTTCTTTTCGATGAAATTCTTATCGTTTACCCCATTCACCCGCAGTCCGTAGGCTACATTTTCGAAAATGGACTTTGGAAAAGGGTTCGGCTTCTGGAAAACCATCCCCACTTTTTTTCTCAAATTATCGACATCAATATTTTTGGCGTACACATCCTGACCGTCGACATACACTTCGCCGGTAAAACGGGTACCGTCGATCAGGTCATTCATCCGGTTAAACATCCGGAGCAGGGAGGATTTCCCGCAGCCCGAGGGCCCGATGAAAGCGGAAACGGTATTCGGTACTGCGGTAAAATTGATGTTTTTCAGGGCCTGAAAATCACCATAAAAGAGATCCAGATTTTTAACTTCAACTTTATAATCGGACATATCAGTTCATCTTGGTTTTTTTACCGGCTATTCTTCTGATCAGATTGGCCAGTAAGTTCAGTATGAGTACGATCATGATCAGGACAAATGCCGTTCCATAGGCCATGGGCCTCGACTGTTCCATGTTGGTGCCACTAGTGGTGAGTACATAAAGGTGATAGGGAAGGGCCATTACCTGGTCGAAAATTCCGGAAGGCAACTTGGGAAGAAAATAGGCGGCAACGGTAAAAAGGATCGGCGCCGTTTCGCCGGATACCCGGCCGATTGATAAGATTAGTCCCGTAAGGATGTTTGGGAAAGCCACGGGTAAAACCACT
>JBBQOG010000446.1:0-2795 GCA_038330665.1 Bacteroidales bacterium | reverse complement strand
TGACCAGGCTGACCAGCGGTTCCGATATGACAGCCAGTACGGCTTTTCCCGCGCTTACCGCATTGGCCAGGTCGATATGGGTTGGAAAGCTGTAATCAAGGATCACCTCCTCATCTGGTTTCAGGTGATGAAATTGCAGCAGGTAGCGGAAGAGAATATCGGGAGTGGTTCCTTTGCCCATCAGAAAAACCCGTTTGTTTTTGAGTGATTCCCAGTTTGAAATACCCGGTTCAGAACCAAAAAGGTATAAAGTACCCCAAACCGGTATCGCGATCACTTGATAGGGAACTGATTTGTTGTACAGGATCGCCCCCATATTCAGTGGCAGCACAGCCAGGTCGGGTTGATCCTTAAGCATTCGTGCCCTGACCAGCATCGGCTCGTCAAGCATTTCAATATTCAGCTTTTTCCCTTTGATCAGGTCAGGTGAATCCATCAGGTAGATCATTCCCATGGCCGAGGGGCCCTTCAAAGTCAGAAACGATATTCCTGCCTCTTCGGGTGCCGAGGAATGGCACCCGGAAAGGAGAAAAATCAGGGATAAAAGGAATCCGCTGATCCTGGAGATTTTCATGGTATCATCAGATTTTCTGGATCCTGATAGATTGGACTGACTTACCGGTCACCAGCCGTATGATATAGGTCCCGGGTGCTACCGGAGTTCCGGAATCATCATTACCTGACCAGTTCAGGGTGTTTTCACCCGGGGGAAAAGGTCCGCTTAGCAGCCTCTTCACCTGCCTGCCGGAAATATCATACACGGTAAGTTCGCCAGTGGAATTTCCTGCGGTATTGAAGTTGATATTCATCTGACTGTTGAAAGGATTTGGATACGCTTTGATGCCGGCTTGGATGTTCATCCGGGGATCTGTAGCCTGTGCAACCAGCAGCGGGATTTTAAACATGGAGCGTCCGAAAGTCGCTGCGATCAGCGTTTGTGTGGGGGCATGCAGATAAAGGTCGAAAACCGTTACCCGCGGTAGTCCGGCTCCGTATATTTCCCAGGTAAGTCCGCTGTTCTGAGTCACAAAAACACCTCCATCGGTGCCAATGTACCAGACCCCCCTGTTGCCCGGATCCAAAACGATACTGTTTACCGGGAAGTCTGGCAAATTACCCGAGACATCTTCCCAGGTCTGGCCATTATTGAGGGTACGGTATACATGTGGAAGATAATTATCCCACCGATAGCCGGAAATGGTAACAAAAGCTACTGCCTTATCGAATGGGCTGGTCTGCACGCAGGTGATCCAGCGATCCGGCAAACTGCCGGAAATATTGGTCCACGCCGTCCCTCCATTGGTAGTTATCCAAACATTTCCATCATCCGTTCCAACATAAATGAGGCTGGCATCCAGTGGTGAAACCGAGATCGTGGTAAGAGTACCATACGTTACATTAACCCCGGGACCATTGGTCAGATCACCGGAGATTGAACGCCAGGTCTGGGCCCTGTCAGTTGATTTATATAGCCGGTTGGAGCCAAAATACAGGGTCGAAGGATTTTGGGGATCCAGTTCGAGCGGACTCTTCCAGTTCTTCCGGTCATTGCCGCTTATTCCCTGCGTTCCGCCGCTGAAGCTGGTTCCGCCGTTGACGGATCTCCCGAGGCCCCCATATTGATACTGGGCATATACATAATTGTTATCCGTCGGATCCACCTTCACCACGAAACCATCACCGCCATAAATGGATTGCCACCGGTTTACCATGCCATTCGTGACCCTGATGGTACCGTTATCCTGTGTGCCACCGTAATAGCGGTCGGGGTTCAGGTAATCGACTTCGCAGGTATAGAATTGCGTAATCGGCAGGTTTTCGATATGGAAGTTGGTGCTGCCGCCGGTTCGGGAAACATAAAGGCCGCCATCGCTGCACAGCAACGACAGAGCGTTATCCTTGGGATGTACAAAAACCCCATGCATATCCACATGCGCGGAGCTGAACGTATTAACCCAGCTGGTGCCCCCATTGGTGGTTTTATACGCTTGAAATCCTGAAACATACGCAATATTCGGATTAATAGGATCTACGTCTATTTCGCTGAACCACCACCAGTAAGATGAATTTTCCCCCAGGTCAGCGGTGCGGCTCCAGGCATTCCCCCCATCGATTGTTTTATAAATTCCCAGTAAATATCCGGTGGAATCGGTGTAGGTTGCATACAACACGGATGGATTGGAATCGGAAATATCAATCCCGATTCTTCCGACATTCCCTTTTGGTAAACCGTTCAGCAATTCGGACCAGTTGTTTCCTCCGTCAACGGATTTCCATAGCCCGCTGGATTTGCCGCCATAACTCTGATAGGGAGGGCGACGGGTTCTTTCCCACATCGAAGCATAGATAATATCCGGATCCGACTGGTTGATGCACAGGTCGGATGCGCCGGTAGAATCAGACAGGTACAATACTTTTTGCCAGTCGCTGCCGCCATTTCTTGTGCGGAACACTCCGCGTTCGGAGTTGTCCGAAAACAGATGCCCCATGGCTGCCACAAATACGGTGTCCGGATGAACCGGGTGAATTTTTACCCGGCCGATGCTGCCTGCTGAGGTGAGTCCGCAATTGACCCAGGTGCTTCCTGCATTGGTGGATTTGTAAATACCATATCCCTCGTAGGTATGCGATCCGCCTCCGGCATTGGGCTCGCCTGTTCCCACGTAAAGCAGGTCCGGCTTGGTTTTGGAAATATCCATATCGCCGATCGAGAGGGCCAGGGCATCGTCAAAAATCGGTACCCAATTGGTTCCCAGGTTAGTGGATTTAAATATACCGCCACTGGCCGCACCGAG
>JBBQOG010000445.1:0-2810 GCA_038330665.1 Bacteroidales bacterium | reverse complement strand
CGACGATGATGGCGATCTTCAACATGGTGATGGTCCTCTCGGTGATCGTGCGTCGTACCCTTGCCGGTCTTGTTGAACGGTCAACTATTACGGTACATTGGTGCCAACGACGTGGTCAATCCAGCAGCCGTCGATGATCCGTCAAGTCCGATTTATGGTATGCCGGTCGTACGCGTATGGGAAGCTAAAAATGTAATCGTCATGAAACGGGGAATGGGCAAAGGCTATGCGGCCATTGAGAATTTCCTGTTTTTCAATAACAATACAAGGATGCTCTTCGGAAACGCCAAGGATACGATCCAGAAACTCATTGGCGAGATTAAGAGCCTTTAGCTGATCAGGATCTGCAGCTCCCTTTCTTCTTTCCACCTTCCACGTGTGAAATCAGGAAATTTAACAGGAACGGATCCGAGTTCAACAGATATTTCAGACAGTGGAGTGACCACACTCCATGCTGCGGCATCATACACATCCATGTCGAGTTGAACTCCGCGGTTCAGGTTGTCGATGATCCGGTAAATTTCAACAAAGTCCATCCCGCCGTGGCCCCCATAACGGGCAATCTCGGATTTGAGCCGGGTCCAGATCGGGTGATTGTATTCCGTTTTATACTTCTGATAGTCTTCGTCTTTTAACCAGTCATGGCCCTTTTCACCTATACACAACCGGCTGGGATATCCTTCGTGATAGGCTTTTGTTCCGGCGAGCGAATTTTTTCTGGAATAAGGCCGCGGGGTGACAATATCATGGTAGAGCTGAATCATTCTGCCTTTATTGGTCTTGATCAGGCAGGTATTCATATCCCCATGCTTAAAATCGGTCCGGTTATAGAATTCATTATCCGGATTAACGGTTTTTGAATACTCGGTATAGGAGGCCTGCAGCGAACTTTGCGAAACCAAAAATTCCATCCGGTCGCCCCGGTCAATATTCATATATTGTGTAACCGGTCCTAATCCGTGTGTAGGATAAATATTGCCGTCATGCGCTAAATTATGCCTGATCCTCCACATATGGTAGTACGAATTGTCAAACAGCATCGACCGGAGGTTATGGATATAGGCTGCTTCTCCATAGGTCAAGGTTCCGAACACACCTTTCCTCGCCATATTTAATATCCAGAGCTCCTCTTCGCCATAACAGCAGTTTTCCAGCATCATGCAATTCCGCTGGGTCTCCTCGGCCGTAGTCACCATCTGCCAGCACTCATCCAGCGTGGTTGCAGCCGGAACCTCTATTGCCACATGTTTGCCCTTCCGCATCGCTTCAACCGCCATCGGAACATGCAGATCCCAATGAGTAAAAATAAAGACCAGGTCCAGGTCATCACGGGCCACCAGGTCTTTCCATCCATCCTCTTTTCCCTTATACACGACCGGATTTTGCCCCCTCTTTTTCAGGGCTTCAAAGGAACGGTCCGCATACTTTTCCTGTATGTCGCAAATGGCCACTATTTTAGCTTTATCCGGACAGAGAGCATCCACCAGCATGGTCATGCCGGATCCACGGTTTCCCAGCCCGATGATCCCTACCCTCACCTGCTTGATCGGAGGAACGGTTAATCCGATAACCGATTTACCTGATCCGGCCGGCGTTTGCGACATGCGGTCGAGAATCGTCTCAATATCAGGAGTTCCTTTGGCACTGATTAACTGGGGAATACCCATAAAAGCACCCGTTAAGGCGGAAATTCGCAGAAAAGATCTGCGGTCAACATGTCCTTTCATCTTGCTAATTTTAGTGAAATCTAAAAGTACGGTCTTCATTCAGATTCTGCAACCCCAACTTTTTTTTTACACTCATTGGTTTAATAATTAAAAGTGTATTTTTAACAGTTATTATTCTTTAAAGTATCAAAACCTAAAACATTGAACTATGGTTGGTTTTCATTGGTTAGACTGGACGGTACTGGGCCTGTTTGGCCTGGTGCTGGTGGGTATTGTGATATGGGTAAGCCGGATGAAAGAAGAAACCACTTCCGACTATTTTCTGGCCGGACGTGATGCGACCTGGCTGGCCATCGGTACTTCCATTTTTGCTTCAAACATTGGTTCTGAGCACCTGGTCGGCCTGGCCGGCGCGGGAGCCTCCACGGGAATGGCAATGGCCCACTGGGAAATGCACGGATGGATTATCCTGATACTGGGTTGGGTTTTCGTTCCGTTTTACGCACGAAGCGGGGTGTTTACGATGCCTGAATTCCTGGAAAGACGCTATAATTCCGGAGCCCGGTCGCTATTATCCATTATTTCCCTGGTCAGCTATGTACTTACGAAAGTTGCGGTAACGGTTTATGCAGGGGGTATCGTATTCAAGCAGGTCCTTGGAATCGAAACCTTTATGGGAATCGATTTTTTCTGGATCAGTGCAATCGGACTGGTGGTCATAACCGGAATATTTACGGTAATCGGCGGAATGAAATCGGTATTATATACCAGTATCCTGCAAACACCGGTGCTGCTGATTGGTTCCATAGTAATTTTAGTGGTGGGATTAACAAAACTTGGTGGCTGGCATGAACTCATGGAAATCTGCCGTCAGAATACCACCCCGCTCGGAGATTCCATGACCAGCTTGATCCGGTCGAAGGAGGATCCCGACTTCCCCTGGACAGGGGTCATCCTCGGTTCGGCCATTATTGGTTTCTGGTATTGGTGTACCGACCAGTATATTGTTCAGCGGGTGCTTTCCGGGAGGGATCAGAAACAAGCCCGGCGAGGGACCATCCTTGGTGGATACCTGAAGCTGACACCTGTATTTATCTTCCTGATTCCAGGAATGATAGCCTATGCCTTGAATCAAAAAGGCCT
>JBBQOG010000444.1:0-2813 GCA_038330665.1 Bacteroidales bacterium | reverse complement strand
GGACGATATCGTTGTCCCTGTATTACCGGTAATAGAAATACG
This sequence comes from Bacteroidales bacterium, assembly GCA_038330665.1. GTDB lineage: Bacteria > Bacteroidota > Bacteroidia > Bacteroidales > UBA12481 > UBA12481. The sequence goes on along the minus strand of JBBQOG010000444.1, from coordinate 2,771 downwards.
CTGAAGCCGGTATTGGTTCTGAATTACCGGTACCGGTTTTCCATGAAAGGCTCAGGGCATTGCCACCACTTTTCTCAAAATAGGATATCCGTATGGCATGCAGGCCTTTCCCGAGGGCGAGATCGGCACTTTTGGTAGTTGCACCGTGCAGGCCATCGTTATCGATTGCAAGCTTCTCTCCGATATATAGACGGCTGCCATCATCAGAATTGAGGCTGAGCGTATATATTCCATCGGCAGGAATGCTGATAAATCCCTGGTAATCAATGGAAAATTTCTCATCTGTACTTTTATTGGCCAAACTAAAATCAGTGGCTACGCCTGATAGATTCGGAACCAGTCCGTTAAAGTCCGGCACCTGGTCCCAGTCGCCATGGTAAAGATGGAAGATCAGCCCGGGTTTGACCTGTGCAAGAGCACGCCCGGGTTCCGGGATTACCTTGGTGACAGTTAAGGAAGCCGGACCCGACATGGCAATACCGTCCCGGAAGCAGGCTGCGGTCACGGTGGTTGTTTTTGTAACTGTGAGGGGCTGATTATAGACGGGTGAACCGGCTTCGGGATCGGTTCCGTCAAGTGTATAGCGTATCTCGGAAAGTTTCTCGTTTTTGGCGATCGAAATTTCGGATTGGTCGGTAAAAATGCTGGTGGATGCATTTATCTGCGGCGCATCGAAAACCGAAGGATCGCCTTCAATATCCACAATGATGACGGAATTGATAACATCCGGTGCTTCGGTCGGGACCTTGACATCCAAGCCGCCGCCTGCTGCTTTGATAGGTAATTCTTCCTGGTCAGCGTCAGCCAGAAGGTAGGCGCGGATCGGTTTGTTTCCGAGGCCGGGAATCAATAAATGCTGATCTTTTGGCCAGTCGAAGACATGCAGGTACAAACGGGTGCTTCCGGTCATCTTTTTCTGGGTACAACGTCCCCATGGGAGTGTTTTAAAAGGGCTGGCCTGGGTTCCGTAAATAGCTTCACCGTTCACCTTCATCCATGCCCCGATCTTTTTCAGACGGTTCACACTTTCCTGCGGGAATACGCCGTCGGCCGTGGGTCCGATATTCAACAGATAATTCCCACCCTTTGAGGCAATATCGGCAAGCATCCGGAGCATCTCCGAAGCCGTCTTAAAATTCTTGTCATTCTTGTTATAGCCCCAGTGATCATTCATGGTCATGCAGGATTCCCAGTCGGCACCCGGAATTCCTGTGGCAGGGATTTCCTGCTCCGGTGTACCGAAATCTCCCGAAAATTCTCCCTCTCCGGTCATACCCGCCATGCCGGAACGACCTACCGTGACCCGATTATTGATAATGATATCCGGTTGAAGATTTCTTACATAATTGTATAGATCCTTTCCGTAGTCGCTTGTCCACGTGTTTTCCCATTCCCCGTCGAACCACAACACACCAATTTTGCCATAATGGGTCAGCAATTCTTTCAGCTGCGCCTTCATATAAGTGCGATAACGGTCGAAATTGGCTCCTTCACCGGACCGGTTCGTTTCCCAGCTCCGTCGCGGCAGATAATCCGGCTGATGCCAATCCATGATGGAATGGTAAAAACAGAAATGCATACCTTGTTTTTCACAGGCAGCTGATAATTCCTTCATCACATCCCGTTTGAATGGGGTCGACATGATATCGAAGCTGGTTTGTTTAGAGTCAAACATTCCGAACCCGTCATGGTGCTTGGAGGTAATGACAATATATTTCATGCCGGCATCGCTGGCCATTTTAACCCAGTCATCAGCATTGAACTGCACCGGATTAAACTGGTTCACGAATTTATCATAAACCTCCAGGGGTATCTGTGCGGATTCCCGGATCCATTCGGCATGATTGGTTTGTCCGTTCCATTCCCCGGCAGGTACGGCATACAGGCCCCAGTGTATGAACATCCCGAATCGGGCTTCACGCCACCATTCCATACGGGAGTCTTTGTCAGCTTTGGTTTCCGTCAGGTAATCCACCGGTTGATGGTTGCAACTGATTAACGTGAATACTAACAGTAGAATGAACAGGAGCCTGGATTTCATATTGTAGTAGTTAGATATGTATAATATCCAAAATTAGCCATTTCTTTGCATCCTGAAGGGTGATTCATGAAGTTTTCACCTGAAGAGAGAGCCATTTCCCTATGAGTCAAAACACTAATCAGCTATTTTCAAGGAATTTCGTATTCCTTACCCTTTCCGTGTTTCTGATTTCGACTTCGTTTTACTTTTTGATGCCAACTTTGCCGGTTTACCTTCAGCAGGTTTTGAAATCCGGAAAAACGGAAGTCGGGTTGATCATTGGAATGTATACGCTTGCGGCGTTACTCGTCCGCCCTCTCTTTGGATACGCACTGGACCATTATGGGCGTAAGTGGATTCTTCTGATTTCCATGATCCTGTTTTCTCTTCTTTTCCTGCTGTATCCGATTTCGAGAACCTTGATTCCGTTGCTGATCCTGCGGTTTCTTCATGGATTGAACTGGGGCGCTTCGACGACCGCAGGGTTTACACTGGTAGTGGATCTTGTACCGGTGGCGAAAAGGGGGCGTGGACTCGGCTATTTCGGACTTTCCTTTACCGTGGCCATGTCTATCGGCCCGGTAATCGGATTGAAAGTGATGGGACAGGATCACTTTGCGGCACTGTTTCTGGTCGCTGGAGCCGTTTCCGCAGTCGGTATCCTGATGGCATTTCTGGTGAAGTATCCGGTATTTAAAAAACCGGATCATTTGCCTTTCAGCTGGAAAATGCTGATTGCCAAGAGATCATT
>JBBQOG010000443.1:0-2847 GCA_038330665.1 Bacteroidales bacterium | reverse complement strand
TGGGCAGCAGGTCTTTTTTGGTTTTTTATTTCACAACTTTCTGATCATCAACATTCTGTCACTTTCGGCATTCGTGATCCTTTTGGTCAAGCGGAAATCTTTGAGTCTGCACGATTTCGGATTGGGATTGACCTTTGCCCTGACAGGGGTGCTGCTTTCGTCGCCACTGATCGGCATCGAATGGGCGCTCCGCTTTTATCTGATGGCCTTTCTTCCCATTGCGCTGGCATCCGTTTACGTATATAAATCCCTTATACTTCGGCTTCATAAGCAACTCCTGTTGGCAATTCTGGGAGTGCTCACGGGCCTGTCATTACTGGCCGGAATAACCGGCAATAAAGCCCCTGCAGTGAGCGATGATTCCTATACCGATTTAATCCGCTTAGGTCAACAGGCCACCATAGCACCCAATGACCTGATTGCAGCCAGGCATGGTTTGGAATGGTGGGCCGGTTGGGTGTTGCATTGCCACACGGGCAGGGAATATTCCCTAACGAAGGACGATTGGTCGCACCATCCGAACGTTTATCTCCTCAAACAAAAAGCCGGCAACAATTATCCCTCCCTGCACGGCACCGGTCAGTTTGCGGAACGACCCCTACCGGAATCTGCTGAAATTACGGCATCAAACCGTTCCTTCGATTTGTACCGGCTATCAGAACCGGCCATTACAGACTATTATCCCGGCAATTTGCCCCTTTTGCAGGGTCAGATTTTGGAGGTCAATGCACAAGGATTCCGGGTGCAATCGCAAGGGTTTTCTCAAAAAATCCTGACGAGTGAATCCACACGATACAAAGGCGTCGATAAGGAAAATATCATTCCGGGAATGAAAATCGATGTATGGGGCAGCCGAATGACTTTCAGCCTAAACGTCAAGGCAATTGACATACGGGCATACTGAAAATCAGCAATTTCATTTTATCTGAGCCACTTAATACTGCATCCGATGCCGGGCTTTTGCTCCCCGATGTAGGGCTTACCCTCCAGGATAAGATCCAGCGCATGGGTAAGATCCTGTCCGGTAACCGGGATACAATTGGAAGGCCGGGCATCATCCATCTGGCCATGATAAAACAGTTTCAAATCACCATCAAATACATAAAATTCGGGAGTACAGGCGGCATCATAAGCATGCGCCACGGCTTGCGACTCATCAAAAAGGTAAGGGAAAGGATAATAATACTTTTTGGCCGTCACCCGCATCTGGTCCGGTGAATCATCCGGATGCTGCGATACATCGTTGCTGTTGATGGCAATAAAGGTGACTCCCTTGCTGAGATATTTATTAGCCACCTCCACGAGTCCGGCATTGATATGCCGCACATACGGACAATGATTGCACATGAAAATGATTACGGTGGCAATATCAGATTTTAGCGCCTGTAATGACAAGTCTTTTCCCGAAACGGTATCAGGAAGTGTAAATTCCGGAGCTCTTGACCCCAGCGGAAACGGATTTGAAGCAGTCTCAGCCATAATAATATCAACTTTTGTTTATAGATTTAACAATTCGCGGCAAAAAAAGTTATACCGAAAGAATTGAAACGATAACATTATTTACGAATGAAAAACAACAAGGTTCTGGCACTATTGTTCTTTGGGGTCTTAATGGGTGCACTCGACATTTCAATAGTAGGTCCTGCACTGCCCTCGATCAGCACCACCCTGAATGTTGCACAGCAAGAACTTTCCTGGATATTCAGCATTTACGTTTTGTTTAATCTGGTCGGTATCAGCCTGTTCGCAAAACTATCCGATCTGTATGGCCGCAGAAGCATTTATATGACGACCCTGGCCATATTCGGACTGGGATCATTGGTGGTTTCGCTGGCTCCAAATCTGGACATTCTCCTGTTGGGAAGGGCCATCCAGGGATTCGGCGCCAGCGGGATATTTCCGGTGGCCTCGGCAGTGGTTGGGGATCAGTTCCCTCCCGAAAAAAGAGGCCGGGTGTTGGGCATGATTGGAGCGGTATGGGGAATAGCCTTCATTGTCGGCCCCATCCTGGCAGGCACCTTGCTGGCATTTTTCCAATGGCATGTTTTATTCCTGATCAATATCCCCATTGTGATCGTATTAATCTATTTCAGTTCTAAGCTGCTGAGTCCGGAGCGCATCGAATCCACCAGCCAAATCGACTGGAAAGGAATCCTTTTGCTTGGTCTTGCATTGGGGTCCCTCACCTTTGGAGTCAATAGCTTTACTCGCGGTTCCGGGTTCAGCGGAATCCTGGAATTCCGGGTCTGGGCGTTTCTGCTGGCTTCATTGTTCTTTTTTGTCAGCCTTTACTTCGTGGAAAGAAAAAACGCTTTCCCAGTAATTAATCCAAGCCTTTTTCAATCCAGGCAAATCCGTATCGTCGGTTTTATCGCCATCATCACCGGGCTTTTTCAATCTGCTTTTGTATTCATTCCCAACCTGGCTGTCTTAACTTTTGGGGTAAAATCGTCGACTGCCAGTTTTATGCTGCTCCCGTTTGTACTGGCGACTGCCATTGGTTCTCCGCTTTTTGGCCGGCTCCTTGATAAAGCAGGATCAAGAATCGTCATTTTGATCGGGCTGACGCTTTCTGCTACGGGACTATTAATGATTGGGTTATCAGGTGATTCAAAAACTATTTTTTATGCATCCGGAATTCTGATCGGATTAGGACTTTCGGTTCTGGCCGGGTCGGCACTGCGATATATCATGCTAAATGAGGTGGGTATTCACGAAAGAGCCATCACACAAGGGGTCCTGACGATTTTCATCAGTATCGGCCAGATCGTAGGAAGTGCGGCCATTACCACCGTCGCGGCCCAATCACTTTTACCGGCTGCCGGATACCGCCAGGCATTATATCTC
>JBBQOG010000442.1:0-2850 GCA_038330665.1 Bacteroidales bacterium | reverse complement strand
CCTCAACCAGAATTTCCAGCACCGGGTCCTTCATATCGCTTGCCGGGATGTCAATGGTATTTTCTCCTTCGCGGCGATCGAGCTTGCCGAGGTAAGTCCCGTTCAGGAAAACGGTGGCGTAATCATGCAGGTCCGTGATCTTCAGCTTGCCTTTTTTATGGCCAATCAACTTCGTTTTGTATACGATGAATCCGTAATCCTGATTATAGGCCTCAAAAGGTTTGGGTTGAACCGACCATACCGGATCGGGGAGGTTATCCCAGAGGGAAGCGTAGGCTTGCATTGGAATTTCCGGGAGGTCAATCGAAGGGATGTCGGCAGGAAGGTCAAGGCTGACGCCGGTATATCCGGAGATCAGCTTCTTTAAAGCCCAGAATTTTGGGGTGGTATGTCCTTGCTCAGAAATCGGGGCGTCGTAATCGTAGCTGGTGATATCCGGCTCATAGCCTTTTCCACCTGAATTTGCCCCGGCAGTAAAGCCAAAATTGGTTCCTCCGTGAATCACGTACAGGTTGAATGACCGTTTCGTATCCATCAGGAATTTCACCTCAGCCAACAATCCTGCCGTATCGGGCCGGGCCCATTTTTCACCCCAGTGAGTTAGCCAGCCGGGGTATGTTTCACTGGAGAATGCCGGAACATCCGGGTTTCTTTTGGCCGCTTCCTCGAAATCCTTTTCATTGGAACCCGAATCCAGACCGATCGCTGCGCCATCAATATTTCCGGCTTCAAGCATATAGGGGGTGGCTCCGTCGGCCGTATAAAACGGAATGTCGCATCCGTTGCGTAGCCAGATTCTTCTCAGTTCTTCGAGATATTCCCGGTCGTTACCGAAACTGCCGTATTCATTTTCAATCTGAACCATCAGGATCGGCCCGCCATGGGTAACCAGGAGCGGTTTGATCTGATGGGCGATTTCTCCCAGATATCGCTCTGCAGCAATCATATACCTCGGGTCGCGACAGCGGAATTTGATATCCGGAATACGCAGCAGGTAGGGGGGGATGCCCCCAAGTTCCCATTCGGCACATACATAGGGTCCCGGGCGGAACAATACCCACATTCCCTCTTCCTGGCAAATCTTCACAAATCCGGCCACATCATGGTTGCCGGTTGAAAAATCAAAAACCCCTTCTGAAGGTTCCTGGTAATTCCAGAAAATGTATGCCGCTATCGTATTGCATCCCATGGCTTTAGCCATCTGAATGCGGTGCCTCCAGTATTCGACCGGGATACGTGCCGGGTGCATCTCCCCGGAGATCATCTGGAACGGTTTACCATCGAGCAGGAAGTCCTTTTGTCCGAGGGCAAAGGTATGAGTGGCAGTCTGAGCTTCAATATTTTGCGTTGCAAGTAAAAAAAATGCCGTGGCAATAATCAATATGCTTTTCATTAGTTGGGTTTCTCTGGTGGAATTATTTGGAGTATTTCCACATTTGGGTTTTGCCTTCGGCCAACTGTTCGATGGTAGTTGCCAGGCGTTTATCGCGTGTGATTTCAGTTTTTGCCTCGTTAATCCAATTGACATATTCTTTGCGGTGACTATAGGCAAATTTGTCCCAGGTTTCAGCAGCCAGGGTGTTGTCCTTAAGCGCTTCCAGGAGGCAATCCGGAATCAATAGTTCTTTAATGGAATTATCCTTTGGTTTTTGAGGAACCTTGATATTCTCATCATTCAGCCTTTTTGCTTCGCGGAAGTAACCCAGCAGCGTTTCATCATCGGGCAAATCACCGATGGCAGTGATCCGGCCAAACTGGCCCATTGCACTGTCTTCCTGGTTAGAGGCAGGAATTCCCGGAATCAGCACCGCCTTCCATATATTCAGCGTGCAGTGAGATTTAAAGGCAGCCATGCTCACCATCACGCCTTTATAATCAAAATGTGGAAAACCCCACTTGATGGTTTCTTCCACATCCGGACAGGCTTTATGAATGAGGCGACGAACATGTCTCATGACGGGCTGCGCAAAGGGTGCAGCTTTGTTGATGTAAGTGTCGATTCGTGGATCAGAGAAAGTCATATACTTAGAAGTTAGGGGAGTTTAATGAAGTTAAGAAAGTCGGGAAGATTATTGTTTTCTATTGAGGCCTAAAATATGCATCTAATTGCAAAGTATGAAACAATAATAGCACGAAAAAATTAACCTGCTATGATTTTGAGGACAGTATCCCTTAATTAAAATCTTATCCCGCCGCAAAGCCCGGCCCACATTCTTACTTCGCTGATCCCGCTGGTCCTGGAGTAAAGCATATAACTGGATATATGATCGGTGATGAGGTTGTCGGGATAGGTATAGGGGGCCACGAGCAGGTTTAGGGTAGGACCGAGGAACCACCGGAAGTGACCGAAGATTTTGCCGTCTACGGTCAGTCGTGCCTGTTCCAGGAAGGTTGGCCGGTGGTGGTAGTGGTGCCGCGAGCCATCCATAACCTGATAGGTCATCAGATCTACTGAGCCCTTGAAATAGTGGGTGATACCAAAGCGGGACCCGATGCCGAAACCGAATCCCCAGTAATCGTTACCGTGATTCCTTGCCACTCCGGCCATAAACTGGGTGTACAGCCGATCAATCCCCATACGGTAACCCACGTTCAGATCCCAAAGTTCGCTTCCCGAAACCTCCCAGGTATGGTAACCGTCCCTGACAATATTTATGAGGCCGATGGGTACACCGGATTCATAGCTGTCGGCAATATTGAGGAACCCCAGCTGAACCCCCCGCACACGACCGGCTTTGTTCATGAATCCGCTTGACTGCACCCCCGTCACCTCACCGGCAATGTTGAGGAATCCTGCCGACTGCAAACCTGCCACCTGATCCGCAATGTTCATAAAACCTGCCGTTTGCA
>JBBQOG010000441.1:0-2897 GCA_038330665.1 Bacteroidales bacterium | reverse complement strand
GCTCGAGGCGGCATACCACCTGATGTTGCTGCCGGTTGCGGTCTCAAGTTCATCAAAGTTAATACCCGTTCCGTTGGAACTGAGCCTTAAGGTAAATCCAAGCGCACTCGAATTCTGGTACTTTGAAATTATTCCCTCGAGGGCCCCGAATGAATGTGGATAGATCCAGGCTTCAAGGGTAAAGTTGGTCGTCAGGTCCAGAAGGTTATTATCCGGAATTTCAACATAGTCGTTTGTTCCGTCAAAATTCAATGCGTTTCCCGGATCCGTATCATAATAATACATGCTTGAGGAGAATGGCCTGCTTGCATTTGCTTCATTGGTGAAATGGCCAACGCTTGTGCCCTTTGCAAATTCCAGCCCTTCTGAAGCCGAATTCGGTCTGCTGTCTTGACTTATAAGAACGATATTCTGATAACGGTCAGAAAATGAGATGGTTCTGTCGAAGGATTCAATGGAATGATTCCTTCCCCAAACCGGATCTCCTGCCTGACCAGCTTGGGACTGGACGTGGTTACTAGCTGAGGCTAAGGGAGTGTTCCTATCCGAAGAGTGTTGTGCATATAATCCCCCGGTAATAATGAATGCAGGAACGGCGAAAAGCCATCTTAACCTTGATTTTTGCTTGGCACAGGAACCCGGGATAATCCCAGGTTGACCAGGTTTCATGTTGCTAATCATTTTTCAAAAATTTCTTGCATTTGTAGCATCTAAATCTGAATTAATTCCCGTGCATTTGTCAGGAATTTGACCAGTAAATCAGGTATCCACAAAGTGGACCAAAACCGGGCTGGCAAAATCTTTTTGACGAACGGCCAATATATTTGACGAAGGAGTTGTTTTCTTGGGTGAATGAGTGTGGGTTCGTTAGCCTGCTGCAGTGGGTGCTCGATTTCGAGCACGGTCGCACGAATTGTACAAGACTGAGCTTTTGAAGAAGAATTAATTCAATTAGAGAGCGAAGCGAGCATAATTAGCGCGAAGCGCATATTTAGGGAGCCCAGCGAGTAGTATTACGAAAGGGAAGTGAATTCCTCAAGCGTCATAGGCGTTCCCATCCGGAACCCCTTTTCAGTTTTTAAAATCGTAGCACATTCATAAACCATGTCGTGTTGGAAAAACAACACATAATTTTGCTCTACCATACGATCGAGAAATTCCAACTTTTCCTTCATGGTCCTCACTACTTCCAGGTCATAGGCCATATTGTACTTGACCGGAATATGTCCGTGAGTCGGAATCAGATCAGCACCGAACACCAGCGTCCTTCCTTTATACCGGATGAGAGGAATGATCTGGCCCGGAGTGTGTCCATTGACGAACCGTATGTCAACCCCATCACAAAAAGGACCCGCCTTTTCAATAAAATCGATCAAACCAAGATCCTGCATGGGGAGGAGGTTTTCAGAAAGATAGGAATCGGCCTCCCGCGGATTTGGATTCATCGCATTGTCCCACTGTCGCTCTGAGGTCCAATAGGTCGCTTCCGGAAAAACGGCCAGTGGCTCGCGGTTCCAGTTATAGGTAATTCCCCCGCCACAATGGTCAAAATGGAGGTGGGTAAGAATCACATCCGTCACATCCTCCGGTCTGATTCCATGACTGGCTAACCCGGCTATCAACCCCTCATGCTCCTCTATATGCAGGAACTGCAGGTAATCCTCATGTTGCTTGTCTCCGATGCCCACATCAATCAGAATCACCCGATCATCGGTCTTTATCACTAAAGATCTCAACATCAGGTCGATGAGATTTTTTTCGTCGGCTTTTATATACTTTGTCCAGATGCTTTTAGGTACGACCCCAAACATAGCACCACCATCCGCTTTAAAGGAGGCAATATTGATTCTGAAAAGTTCCATCTGCAAAAGGCTTTGGCCAAAAATATAAATCTTATCCAAAAAACCAAAGGAACCTTGAAAAATTGTTGAGACGGATTATTATCCGTCTCTACGATGTTCATTGGCCAGGTACCTGTACGCCTCCTCAATGAACCCCCATCCAAAATTGGGCAGATTGGCTTCGGTAGCCATCAGGATAATAACATCATGTGACCGGATCTGGTCTTGCAACGATACCTGGCTCGTTGGGGTCGGCGGACCCATCACAGTATGGTATATCTCTTTGTTGTAAAACCAGAAGTCGCTGGTCGAAAATGCCCGTGTAATTCCCAGCTTGAATAACGTCCAGTAAAAACTATCGGCGATCACCAGTACCGATGGTTTTGTTTTTCCATTATCTTCCTCGAATTTCACAACCGGATAGGCCATATTGTCCCTGGGAAGCTTAAATAACAGATTCAGTCCGTCGCCCATGTCATAGTCATCTTTCCGGGCTTTACGGATATCAATTTTATCCCAGCTGACAGAAGGCAAATCGATATTTCGTGTTTTTTCAATGTAATTCAGCACGGAATCGGTCACCAGCGAAGCTCCGTAAATGCTCCAGTGAATCCCGTAGCGGGGATAAAGCGGATAAGGTGATTTCGACTTGTTTTCAAGAAACCAGCGGTTAAAATCAATGAGGCTCAATCCTTCGGAAGCCGCAAGGGAAACATACGTTTCATAATTGGTCGGTCCTTTCCGGTAAGTGGGAAAGGCTGGAAAGTATTCAGGATAAAAGGATCCTTTTCCCGCCGCCAGCACCACAATCAGACTCTTGTTGTAACGATGCAGAAGCTGCTCCTGCACAAATTTTAATTTTCTGACCTGTTCAGCAATGCTATCTCTTCCTATATAATCAATACCGTACCAGGATTTTATGTAATTTTCCTCAAACAAATAATTTTCCTTGCCGAAAATCACGGAAAAGGCATGGACTTCCCTGAAAAGACTCAGCGCAATCTGGTTGTTGATCCGTACAAAGAGATTCCTGAATCCAAAGGCATCATTCAGATA
>JBBQOG010000440.1:0-2916 GCA_038330665.1 Bacteroidales bacterium | reverse complement strand
CATCAGCATATCGATTTCACCGCTGAGATAATCCTCATTTCCGGGCTCCAGCTTCTGCAGTTCGCGGTAAACAGGCACACAATCGAGCGGTTTACCGAGCATCACCAGCGATTCGATCAGTTGCAAGCCGAACCATTTGTTCGAAGGATCCCGTTTCCAGGCATTCCGGGCGTACCCGGTTGCCGCGGTATAATCCTTCTTATCCGAATACAGCATGGCCAGCTCATAGAAAGACGACCCGGAAGCCTGGTCGAGATCCACACACTTCTGGAACGAAGCAATAGCCTGATCCCAGTTGCCCAGCATTTTATAGCGCAAACCCTCGGCGAAAAAATATTCGAACTTTGCCTTCACCGGCGTGGCCGTATCACCAACCACCACACCCTGGGCCGCCCCATTCAGCGATAAACCCGCCACCAACACCGTCAAAAACAATAACCTTTTAACCATCTCTCCAATCTTAATTCTTAACTGCCTACTGCCTACTTCTCCCCCGTGTGTCCGAATCCCCCTGCTCCCCGCTCCGTGTCATCCAAACGGTCGACCGCTTCCCACGAAATGGTTTCATGCCTGCTGATAATCATCTGGCAAATTCGTTCCCCATCTTCGATGACCACCTCGCCACCCGACAGGTTGATCAGGATAATGCCCACCTCGCCCCGGTAATCGGCATCGATGGTTCCGGGTGTGTTCAGCACCGACACTCCCCGCTTCAGGGCCATGCCACTGCGCGGACGGATCTGTGCCTCGAACCCTTTCGGAAGTTCGATAAACAGTCCGGTGGGAATCAGTTTACGCTCCAAATGCTTAAGCACCACAGGTTCTTCCAAATTGGCCCGGATATCCATGCCTGCCGAGAGTTCCGTGCTATATGCCGGAAGTTCATGCTTCGAATGATTAACAATTTTCACTTTCATAAAACGTACGATATGATCATAAGTTATTTTCGTCCCCGATTTCTGATCTGCAGAAAGATGGAACGGACCATCTGCTTTTCTTTTAATCCGACAAGCACCACGAATATCAGCAGAAGGAAACCATCCCAGAACAGTCTCAAAACGAAGCTCTCCGGTTTGATCCATGCTGATAAACCATACAAGCCGAGGGCCAGTGCTGTCCATGCAACCAGGATACCGGTCTCATAGGGAACCGGATATACTTTCTGTCCCCAGAAATAGGAGATCAGCATCATGCTTCCGTAACAGGCCACCGTGGCCCAGGCGGCTCCCATGTATCCGATTTTCGGGACCAGCAGCCAGTTCAGGCCAATGGTCACCAGGGCTCCGACCGAAGCCATAATGGCGGCGTAACGGGTGAGGTCCTTGATCTTGTACCAGACCGAGAGATTATAATAAATACCCAGGAAGAGGTTAGCAATCAGTACAATGGGCACCACAGCCAATCCCGACCAGAAAGCCTTGTCGCGCAGGAGTGCCACTTTAAAAATATCGATGTTCAGTGAGGTCACCAGGAAAAGCAACAGACCGGTGATCACGAAATATTTCATCACGAGGGCGTAGGTTTCGCGCGCATCCTTATCTTTTGAAACTTTGAAAAGGAAGGGTTCAAACGCGTACCGGAACATCTGGATAAAAAGCGTCATCAGTACGGCTATGCGGTAGTTGGACGAATAGATGCCCACCTGGGCCAGGTCGCCGGTAAGCAGTTTCACAAATATTTTGTCGCCCGAATCGTTGATCGATCCTGCGAGGCCCACGAGCACCAGCGGAGCGGAATACGCGAGCAGTTTTCCCATGAAAACCCGGTCGAACTTCCACTGGAAATAGCGGAACTCGGGGATCAGCAGGAATAGCATCAGGCCACTGGTTATCAGGTTGCATAAAAAGACGTACCCCACACCCAGGTCCGGATTGAACAACCATCCGGGCAAAAGGGCCACATGCTTGTGGAACCAGGGAAGTACCAGCAGGAATAGCAGGACCAGCGAGATGTTGATGAATACATTGGCAATTTTCAGCAGGGCAAAGCGGCGGGGCCGTCCATCCTGCCGGATCTTGGCAAAGGGAACCAGTGCCAGGGAGTCGATGGCCACGATCCAGGCCATCCAGATGATATAGTTCTGATTGGCCTTATAATGAATGGCATCCGACAGGGGATCGATATTCACATAAACCAGGGCCATCCAGATCAGTGCCAGCAGGGCAATCAAACCGGTGGCATGACTGAAGGCCTTGCGCATCGCCTCCTTATCTTTGGAAAAGCGGAAAAAACCCGATTCCATGCCAAACTCAATGATTACCAATGCAATGGAAAGCCAGGCATAGAGTTCGCTCATGATGCCGTACGGACTCGGTCCGAACAGCCAGGTATAGAAACTAGTAAGTATCAGAAAATTAAGCACCCTGGGCAGAATGCTCCCCAGCCCATAGACCATTGTCTGACCCGCAAGTTGTTTAAGCTGATTCAAGTGACCCCTTTATTAACCGGGTCAAATTTAGGAAGATTCTACAGAGTATCGCTGAGTATATTGTCGATCGACAGACAAGGCATGCCCCCGAGGATTTTATAACCCGTATCAGTAACCGCGAGTGAATCTTCGATACGTACGCCGAATTTGCCGTACAGGTAAAGTCCGGGTTCATTGGTAAAGGTCATTCCGGTAGTCATTTTCAGTGAATTTCCCCGTACCAGGTAGGGGAATTCATGGCCCTCGGTACCGATGCCATGTCCCAGCCGGTGGGTAAAATATTCATAATCGGCTCCATATCCACCTTTGGCCATGGCTTTACGGGCGGCATTATCCACCTCCCCGCAAACGGCACCGTTTTTAATCACCGAGAAGGCTGCCTGTTGGGCATTCCATACCGTTTCGTACACTTTTTTAAGCTCATCGGAGGGTTTGCCCAAAACAGCGGTACGCGTTACATCTGATTTATAGCCCTTTACCGAGCATCC
>JBBQOG010000439.1:0-2917 GCA_038330665.1 Bacteroidales bacterium | reverse complement strand
CCGAGCAGTCCGGATAAACTAGCGGTGGATGCCGGATATCAGGGACTTCTGCTGATGACTTTGAAAGCCGGTGCCGAGCTTTGCCGCGTATTGGGTGATCCTCTTGTTGCAAAGGATTGTGATAATAAGGTTTCAGCTATGTCCAGGGCCCGGTTCACGGATGTCAAGTCGAAACAGGCAGCCGCCTTGCTGGGACTGGCCGATCTGATGGCCCCTCAGGAGGCGAATCAGATTCTTTCCGAAGGGGGCGCTAAAAATGTATCCACTTTTTACGGATTTTACATGCTTCAGGCCAAATCACTGGCGGGTGATTATACCGGATCTCTCAACCTCATGAGGGAATATTGGGGTGGGATGATCGGGCTGGGCGCCACGACTTTCTGGGAGGACTTCAACATCGACTGGTTAAAGAATGCCGGCCGGATTGATGAAATGCCTGATAGTAAAACTGTTGATGTTCATGGTACTTATGGAGGGTTCTGCTATAAGGGATACCGGCACAGCTTCTGCCATGGATGGGCATCGGGTCCGACCTCCTGGTTAACCGAAAATGTACTTGGTGTTCAGATTGTCGAGCCGGGGTGCCGCACCCTAAAAATAATTCCTCATCTGGGCGACCTGAAGTGGGCGGAAGGAACCTTTCCTACACCATTGGGACCGTTACACATCCGGCACGAAAAAGGCCAGGATGGCAAAATCACTACTACAGTAAAGGCCCCGGAAGGTATCCGGGTGATACAATAACTCCTTTCTGAAACTTTATCATGAAACAACTATACGGGTTAACGGCCAGACTAATGCTGATAGCGTTGGTTATGAGCGGATTGTGCGGGTGCAAACAGAGGAGCGGACTCTCCTCTAAGGATTTCGATCAGATTAAGTCCGGGTTCATTACTCCGGCCGACACGAATAAGGTTTGGTGCTACTGGTACTGGTTAAATGATGATATCTCGAAAGAAGGGGTTACGCGCGATCTGGAGGCTATGAAAGAGGTGGGTATTGGCGGGGCTTTTATCGGGAATATTAACCCCCCGGAGGTAAATGGACGTGTGCCGCTTTTTTCGGATGCCTGGTGGGAAATCATGGTGCATGCGGTGAATGAAGGCAAGAGGCTGGGTATTGATATCGGTGCCTTTAATTGTCCCGGATGGAGCCAGTCGGGAGGTCCCTGGGTTAAACCGGAAATGGCTATGCGATTTTTGACTTCATCGGAAACCCTGGTAAATGGGGGTGGGAGGGTGACTGTTCAATTGCCCGCACCCTCCCGGATTTTTCAGGATGTTTATGTGTTGGCGATACCCGACGTTAAAAGCGGTTTTAAGACCATCACCAGCCTGGAAAGTACCGCAGCCTATTCCGGAACGGATAACGTTCTGACCCTCGATTTTACAGGAAAGAATGCAATTAAGGCCAATACGCTGCTTTTGTACCCGTCAGCTGCATCGCTTAAAACCGATTGTGATTTATATGCCTGGCAAAACGGAGGGTATCAATTTATCAGATCTTTTTTGTACGACCGTAGTAATCATGCACTTAATGTAGGGCCGGAACCGATGGGTCCGTTATCCATTGCCATACCAGGAGTGGAATCCGACCGGTTCCGTCTGGTATGCCGCAATCTCCAGGGAGGTGGAAAAACTGCCGGTTTCGCAAACGTGACCCTGACCGAAGAAGTGTGGCTTGAAAAATTTGTCGAAAAGCAATTAGGAAAAATGCATCCCACGCCAACGCCGAACTGGGGAACCTATTTATGGGACCTTCAGGCGGATGGCAAGCAGGTTGTCAGGGGATTAAGCGATAACGAGATTATTGATGTTTCCGCGATGATGGATAGCACCGGTACGCTTGTGTGGGATGCCCCTCCCGGAAAATGGACGGTTTTGCGCTTCGGCATGACGCCCACCGGCACCACCAACTCACCGGCTGCCCCACAGGGTAAAGGGTATGAAATCGACAAGGCAAACAGTAAGTTAATCCGGTACCATTTTGAGCAATACATCGGTGAATTTCTGAAACGCATTCCAAAGGAGAGCAGGCCGGCCCTTAAATATGTGATTGCCGACAGCTACGAAATGGGTTCACAAAACTGGACCGATGGCTATGCCGAAAGATTCCAGTCGCGGTATGGCTATGATCCCAAAAAATATTTTCCCGTTTTAACCGGACGCATTGTGGGCAGTATCGCGGAGTCGGAACGGTTTCTGTGGGACCTCAGAAGGGCCGTAGCCGACGATGTAGCGCATGAATATGTGGGAGGATTGAAGAAGATCAGCAATGAGAATAATTTGAAAATCTGGCTCGAAAACTATGGGCACTGGGGCTTTCCTTCCGAATTTCTGATGTATGGCGGGCAATCGGACCTGGTTAGCGGTGAATTCTGGAACGAAGGAGAACTGGGGAACATCGAATGCAAGGCCGCCTCTTCATCTGCACATATTTATGGCAAGCCGGTGACTTCGGCGGAAGCCTTCACCGCAGCCGGAAATGCCTATCTGAGGTATCCTGCACTATTGAAGCGGCGCGGGGATTGGGCATATACTGAAGGCATCAATCATTTCGTGGTTCATGTTTACATCCATCAACCAGATGATCAACGGATTCCCGGTGTAAATGCCTGGTTCAGCACCGAATTCAACCGTCACAATACCTGGTTCAAACAGAGTAAAGTGTGGTTCGATTATCTGCGCAGGTGCCAGCACCTTTTGCAGCAGGGCCGGTATGCGGCCGATGTGTGTTATTTCATTGGTGAAGATGCGCCAAAAATGACCGGAGCGCGGATTCCCGAATTGCCCGCCGGATATTCCTATGATTATATCAATGCTGAGGTGATTCTGAGCCGACTATCCGTTAAGGATGGCCGTTTAGTATTGCCCGATGGTATGTCGTACCGGATGATGGTGCTTCCTCCGGTTAAAAC
>JBBQOG010000438.1:0-2921 GCA_038330665.1 Bacteroidales bacterium | reverse complement strand
CCGGACTCGCGAAGGTGGATATTTGATTGAAGCTGCTCGCGAAGTTTTTTCAAATCAGCCAGTGTTTTAACCTTGGTCATATTTTAATTATTTAACATTCAATTACTTACAAAATATTGTTTTTCTCTTTGAATATACTGAAATCGGATGAGAACCATTCGGAAATTCCAGATCTTACCGGCTCAAGTGTTAAAGAATCCCCCCCCAATACTTCCTGGATCTGATCACTATCCCAAACCCTTTCAAACGCATCCGTACAAAAACTAAATATCATTCGGATTCCCGGGTTTGAAGCCATCAATAACCAGGCGCATTGAGGGACATTTCCGAGGGGTGGACAATCCGGATGACGCAATTCAAAGACCGCTTTAACTTCCGTTCCCTTTTCTTTAGCACTCTGGATGAAAAATTCACCGCCGGATTGTTCGGCTTTCTGAGCAAGCAGGGGTATTCCCATGCCGATCTTCCGGGTGGTCCGGGTGGTAAAGAAGGGGTCTGTTACCCGATTAACCTGCTCCTCGTCCATGCCGTTTCCATTGTCTGAGAAAAGAAGGGTAAGAGTTCCATCCTGGCCGCTACTCATTTCCAAACGGATCATTTTTGCCCCGGCAGAAATCGAATTCTGAAAAATGTCAAGAATATGCAGGCTCAAATCCTTCATTTATTGCTTATGGTTTTGAATCTGTTTAATACCTCTTCTGATCGAACCGAAAGACCGATCCGGAATATCCAGCTCGGTGAAACGGATTCCGATTTCATTCAGATAATGCGCATCCGAACTAAATACGACACTCAGCGAATCCAGTGCATCCGGTTTCTCCAATACTATTCCGCCCTTGCAGTCCGGCACCCACTCGACCGCATCGACCTTCAACCCTCTCGGAATCATCCCCAGTTGTGAAAGGAGACTAAAACCGGGGCGGTTGATATGGGCCGGAATGACAATTCCTCCATTCGAGGAGGCAAACTCAATCACTGAATCCAGTGATTGGTCGAGTGCGGATATCAGCAAACGATTTTCTTCGTAAACAATTCTACCGAATTTATCCACAACTACCTGGTCCCCAAAAAATTCCGGTCTATTTGTTATCGACGGAAGATGGGCATCCAAAAACTGCTGAAATTCATCAAGAACAACCAAATCATCAAAGAACACTAAACAATGTATCTCTTCTTGCGTGGTCACCTCGGCACCGGCCAGGACCATTGGGTCCGATCCGGGAAAATCCCGGATGATCTGCCTTGCCTGAAGCGTGGAATTGTGATCGGTTATACCGATTACCTGGATACCTTTCTGCCGGGCTTTTCCCAGGATCGTCAAAGGATCCATTTCCAGACTGCCGCAGGGCGACAACGTCGTATGTATATGCCAATCAACGCGTACCCGTTCCATTCTGAAACAGGGATTTATAAATAAAAAATGAAGTTGTAAAAGTATCCGAGTCGGTTCCGAGCAAAGCTATTCCCTCCTCCTGAGCTCGGATTAACACTTCCGGCAAGGGTTCCTGCCCGTGAACCAGGATAATAGCAGCCAGGTCTTTTAAACTGGCTACTGCCACCACATTCACATGATTCTGCAAGGTAATCCAAACCTGATCCTTGATAGCATGCCCCATGACATCACTTAATAAATCAGAAGCATAGCCACCGGTCAACACCCTGTTTGGGTCACTGCCGGGTTCAAAAACCCGCAAATTCAACTGGTCTGTTAGTTCTGAGAGTATCATAATATTATGGTATTATTCGTCCAGTCCACACCTCTTCAGCATGGTTGAGTGCGTCTTCCGAACTGATCTGGCCCCGGTTTAGCGCTAGCAGATCCATAAACGGACATTGGGTTATTGAGCCTCTCCCGAGCACAATATCCTCGGCAAGAGCACCGCAGGTTGGCGCGCCACAGGCGCTGCAATCGATTCCAGGCAACAAGAGCACTATCTTTTTAATAGCTTCCAGCTTTGCCATTGCAGGCTCCAGTTCCTGATCCAATTTAAGACCTGAACGAGGTTCAACCGGACTCAGAGATAGAAAATCACTGAGATAGCTTTGGTAGTAATGCAAGGGGCTTACCTGGCAATTGCATTGGTGTGATTTTCTTGTGGCCCGCCTTTCCATGTTTTCAACCGTCAGGAATGTATTTCCTGCTGTGAGTATCCCTCCAGGGCACCCCTCCTGGCAAGCACGCATTTCCAGAAAATCAATTCCTTTAATATGTCCTGACTCCATTTTATCCAGAAAATCGCTCACCTCACGGATACCATCGATGGCGAGCGCCCTGGCCGTTGAACAGGATACTTCCCCGTGTGTCAGACTCCATTTAATAGCCATTGCAGGAGGACTTTGGTAAGGCTCGGTAATTGGTTGCTGCTTCTCTTGGTAGATGACCGAGAGTACCTTATTATAGAGGAAATCCATATTGATCACGCCTGTCAAGGCGGATTTTCGCTCTCCAACCGGAGATTTGAAGGCTGCAATTTTTGCGGCGCAGGGTGTTACGTAAAATACACCCACTTGATCAGGTGAATAGCCCTGGTCTTCAAAATATTTGCGACAGTATAGGTCCGAAACATCATGCGGGGTTTTAACCCTTATAATGTGATCGGTAAGTGCAGGGTACCTGACCTGGATGAGTCGGATCACTGCCGGGCAGTAGGAAGAAATCAGGGGCCGGATTCCGGGATTCTCTGAAAGATAAGAACGAATGCCATCTGCCACCACCCCCACTCCATGTTCCACCTCAAATACATAGGTAAATCCCAGTGCAAGCAGGGCTCCGGCAATTTTTTCCGTAGCGATATCAATAGGAAATTGCCCAATAAATACAGAAGGTATGAGTGCTATTCTGACCGGATAATCTAAAATCGCTGAAAGGTCATCCTGGGTAACCTTAATCGCATTGACGGGGCAAGCGCGATAACAATTTC
>JBBQOG010000437.1:0-2994 GCA_038330665.1 Bacteroidales bacterium | reverse complement strand
GTATTCATCACCGGAGGCAAAACAATTTACCACGGTACCATCAGGTTGTGTAATTTTTTGTGGCACATATTCGAGATATGCAGCCGAAAGGCCTCCGGCAAAGCCGAGCAGTACCAGCAGAAGTAATCCACGTATGGCTTTCATAATTGTCAGGTATAGTTGGAAACTAAAATAACAAAAAGCTGATCTACATTGTTTGCAATAATAGAAGTATTTAGCCCTTGGCGAAACTTTATCTTTGGTTTCGTACTTTTATCATTCGTATGAAAATTGTTATCGATAATAAAATTCCTTTCATCCATGGGGTTTTCGAACCGCATGCCGAAGTGGTCTACCTTCCGGGAGGGGAGATCGGTCGCTCTGATGTTGAAGAGGCCGACTGTCTGATTGTCCGTACACGGACCCGATGCAACGAGCATTTGCTTAAGGGGTCCCGGGTGCAATTGATCGGTACCGCCACCATTGGATTCGACCATCTGGATACCGCATGGCTGAGCGCCAATGGAATCAGGTGGTCAAATGCGCCGGGTTGTAACTCCGGCTCGGTGGCCCAGTATGTCACCGCTGCACTTCTGGAAATGGCCGACCGGCAGAATTTCACACTGAAGGGAAAAACCCTCGGAATCATCGGGGTTGGCAATGTGGGAAGAAAGGTGGAAAGGATTGCAGGGATTCTGGGAATGAAGGTTCTCCTCAACGACCCCCCACGGGAAAGAGCGGAGGGACCCGACCGGTTTTGCCAACTCGCGGATCTCCTTAAACATTCAGATATTATTACCGTGCATGTCCCCCTGAACCGCGAAGGACCGGATCAAACGCATCACCTGATCGACGGAGCATTTATCTCCGGATTGAAACCCGGAACTGTACTGATCAACTCCTCACGTGGGGAGGTCGTAAATGAACAGCAGGTATTGAAGGAGATGAGGGAGTTAAGGAAAGTGCATTTGGTGCTGGATGTGTGGGAAAATGAGCCGGAAATCAATCCTGAGTTGCTGAATTTGGCAGCTATTGCTACGCCTCATATCGCAGGCTATTCGCAGGACGGAAAATTGAATGCGACAAGGATCATGGTAGGCAAGGTGTTTAGCCATTTCAGATTGAGTCCGGGCTTAACTGATCCTGCCATGCTGGTGATGAGTCTGCCCGATCAACTATTGATCCCTTCTGCGATTCAAAGCTCCCTGCCTGGAGGGGAACCCGCACGGCAATCCGAACTGCAATCTTTCGTAAAAGCCACTTATGATATCGTGTCCGATGATCGGAGATTGCGCGAATCTCACGGCACATTTGAAAAACAGCGGAATAATTACCCGGTTCGCAGAGAATTCAATGCCTGGGCCATCGATCCGTTTCCGGAAAAAGAAACGGGAAGAGTCCTTGCCGGCCTGGGATTTAAAAAAGTTTCCGATACTAAATCAACTTAAAATACCCTATTTAATCAATATGAATCACGAAAGTAACATAGGCCTGATCGGTCTCGCAGTGATGGGCGAAAACCTGGTCCTAAACATGGCAAATCATGGATTCCTGGTGAGCGTGTTTAACCGATCATACGAACGTACTGACAAATTTCTGAAGGGTAAGGCCATCGGAAAATCGATAGTGGGATTCCGTACACTAAAAGAATTAACCGCCTCACTGGAAAAGCCCAGAAAAGTAATGATGATGGTCAAAGCCGGACAACCGGTGGATGATATGATTGAACAGCTGATACCGCTGTTGGAATCCGGTGACGTGATTATCGACGGTGGAAACAGTCACTTTCCTGACACCAACAGGAGAACCGCCTATATCGAAAGCAAGGGGTTGTTTTTCATCGGTACCGGAGTTTCCGGCGGTGAGGAAGGGGCACTTAAGGGTCCATCAATCATGCCGGGAGGCTCAAAATCAGCCTGGCCGCTGGTTAAGCCAATCTTTCAAAGTATTGCGGCCAAAGTTGACAACGGAACACCCTGTTGTGAATGGGTGGGTGAAAACGGAGCCGGGCATTTTGTGAAGATGGTCCACAATGGGATCGAATATGGTGACATGCAACTGATCTGTGAGGTTTACCAGATCATGAAAGACAGGCTGCACCTGACCCCGGATGAGATGTCAGGGGTATTTTCGGATTGGAATAAAGGCGAGCTCGACAGCTATCTTATTGAAATAACGGCCGATATACTTAAACATAAAGATGAAAACGGGTTACCGCTGGTCGATCTGATTCTTGATGCCGCCGGGCAAAAAGGAACCGGACAGTGGACCGGTAAAGCTGCGCTCGAACTTGGCGTACCGCTCACACTGATCACCGAATCGGTATACTCCCGCAGTTTATCGGCCATGAAAGAGGAAAGGGTAAAAGCCTCAGGGATCCTTAAAAACAGGGAATCCGGTAAACAGGCAGAAATTACCATTGAGGACCTGAAGCAGGCACTCTATGCGGCCAAAATTATATCCTACACCCAGGGATACATGCTCATGCAGGCTGCTGCAAAGGAATATGGCTGGAGCCTGAATTATGGCGGAATCGCCCTGATGTGGAGAGGGGGATGCATCATCCGTTCCGCATTCCTCGGAAAAATCAAGGAAGCGTACGACAGGAATCCATCCCTGGCCAATCTGCTTCTTGACCCCTATTTCACCGAGCAGATCCAGAAAAGTCAGCATTCCTGGAGAAAAATTGTGGCCGATGGCGTGCTGACCGGAATCCCTGTTCCGGCTTTGGCTGCCGCTCTTGGTTTCTTCGACGGATACCGGAGTGAAAAATTGCCAGCCAACCTTTTACAGGCCCAGAGGGACTATTTCGGAGCGCATACCTACGAACGTACCGACCGGCCTCGTGGTGAGTTTTTTCATACACAATGGTATTAATATTAGATCGTATAAGATGAAAGCATTTTTGGATAGGAATTTCCTGCTTATGAATGATATTGCGCAGGAATTATTTTTTGAGCATGCGGTGAACCAGCCGGTAATAGATTATCATTCGCATCTGAGTCCCCGGATGAT
>JBBQOG010000436.1:0-3039 GCA_038330665.1 Bacteroidales bacterium | reverse complement strand
CTTCCTGTTTGCAATAAGGATGAAGTCGAGGGATGAAGAACATTTAACCAACAAGTCTGTTTAAGCGAATAAAGTATTTTGCCTATCTTGGTGCATAATAAAACACTTGACCATGTGTACAAAGGCAAAAATCATGGTCCTTTGTCTTTCCCTTTCCTGGGTTTCCCTGGCCTTTGGTCAACTTGGCCCGCGGAAAACTGCTGAACAGTTTTTCACCCATAAGCTGGAAGAGAACCGGATCCCACCAGAATTCTATTTTGATGAGCCGCAGAAGTACGGCGATATCTGGATTTTCGAGAGCCAGAATCCGGATGGATTTGTGCTGGTAAAGGAGGATGACCAGTGTACTATTGTGGGTTATTCTGTACAAAACCTATTCACCCTCGATCATAAAATCCCGGAGCCGGCCCGGGCATTCATGGAATCGATTTCTGCCATGCCGGATCCACTTCCCGACCCCGCCAGACTGAAAACCAGGTACAATCCGGTTGGGCCCATGATACGTACGACATGGAGCCAGGAAGGATACTTCAATTATTATTGCCCGGAGGACCTCAGCGGACCGGATGAACGCACCTATGCAGGGTGTGCAGCTGTGGCGATGGGGCAGATTATCCGGTATTTCGGGAAATACAACGACTTTCTGTTAATCCCGGAAATGGATGATGAAACCTATGGCCACCTGACCGCGACGCTTGGGAATTTTGATTGGAACCGGATGGAAAACCGGCCCATCACCATCGATACCGAGGTTTCAAAATTATTGTATGGTTTAGGGGTGCTGGTGGGCATGGATTATGGCCCTTCAGGTTCCACCACCTCCAATTATATGGTTTATAACGGTTTTAAAAAACTAAAATATTTTGATGCGATCCGAATGATTCGCAGTTCCACCACACCGGAAGTCTGGATCCGGAATTTTACCGAAAACATTGCCCACTTCCAACCGGTTTATGTATCCGGATCCGGTCATTCATTCATCTGCGACGGGATTGATGCGGATGGATTATTTCATTTCAATATAGGCTGGTATGGCTATGCCGACGGGTATTATCCATTGGGTCAAATTATTGGGCTCACCCCCAGTGAGGCCATATTTAACCTGAAACCTTACTCAAACAACCTTTCCCCGGAGAATCTGGTAATGGATACCCTGAATAATCAACAAATTCTTAGATGGGAAAAAAATCACCTTTCCACAATCGATCCCACCCTTTACCGTGTGTACCTCAATGATTCCATTGTGTATGAAAGCCATGACACCTCCTTCAATACGAACTTTTTCCCGCCCGGAAATCACGAGCTGATGGTTGCGGCCCTATATCCTCAGGGAGAATCCCCCTGGATAGGACCCATTCTTTTATCAGTCACCGGTAAATCTGTTCACTTCACGGATATTGCGCTGAGCCTGGCCATACAAGAGGAGCTAATGCGCGAAAATGTAACGCCTCTTTATGAGGACCCGACGATTAACCAGCTTCTCAAAATCAGCCAACTGGTAATCCGCCAACCGGTAAGCAACCTTGCCGGTATGGAAAATTGCCACAATCTGCAGATCCTGACCCTGATCCAGGACGAACCCACCCAGCTGGACCTCGGTCCGGTGTCCTTACTAAAACGGCTTAAATGGCTGGAGCTTAAAAATATACAGGCGATAAATCCCGGGCTTCTCGCCCAAAACGATCGTTTGGTCCATCTCGAACTGATTAAGTGCCCGTTGAGTGATCCCGGTTTTCTCACCCGTTTCACACAACTAATTACGCTCAGCCTCACCGATATTCAAATTCAGGATGCACAGCTTTTCAGCCCATTCATCAATCTGAGGGAACTCACAGCCAGCGGATGCAATTTATCAAACGCGGGTTTTGCTCAAAACCTGACGAATCTGCGGTATCTCGACCTGTCGCGTAACCAGTTACCAAGATTCCGGTTGTATGCAAAACTTCCATTTCTTAACCACCTTAATATCAGCCACAATCAAATAAACGATCTATTTTTCATGGAATTTGTCCCCGGTATTCAAAGTCTGAACCTGGGATATAATCAGATCAACCGGTTTATTACGGGTCTTTATTTCAAGAACCTGGAGGAACTTGACCTCAGCAACAATCTGATTGACAGCTTATCCATGCAGGTTCCCCTGCCAACCCTCACCAGGCTTTCAATGGAGAACAACCGGATCCGTACCGTGAAATATCTGACTGATTATGCACCTGGGTTAACTACGCTGAATTTATCCGGCAATAATATTCAGGAATTCTGGCAAGGAAGTATGCAGAAACTGGCCTACCTGAATATGTCCGGCAACCGAATCGACCTGATCAATAAACTTCCTGCGAACCCCTTACTTAAACATATCGATCTTTCCTTTAATCTGATAAGCGACTTATACCCCGTCTTTGATCACACAAACAGCCGGGGAATCAAATATCTGGATTTGACCGGCAATCCTTTGAGCGTGGAGTCGATGAGGGATTTTACGCCTGCGCTGAGTGAGGAAATCGACACCCTGCTGATGCCCGAACAACCGCAGATACTCAGTCCGGGAAATCCCTTCCCTATTAGGAACCAATCCGTTACAGGAACCTCAACCACTTTGTCGTGGGTTAGCGAGGGTCTTGCGCCCGGCGCTCATTTTGAAATAGTCACAGGCTCTTCCCCAGACCTGTTGTCGGCAGCAGGGATTTCAACAGATCCGGAATTTCCCCTTTTACTGGATCCGGGGCAAAAGGTATTCTGGCGAGTACGGACGGTTTTAGCCGACACCACTTTCCTGAGCGGACTATTTAACTTTAATACCTATCAGCCGATCACATTACCGTATCGTGAGACGTTCGAAACGTATACCCCATTCGCATTATTCTCTGAATCCTCCTCTGGCTGGATACGGGCCATCAGCCAATCCTCTGCGATAACAGACGGCTGGATTGATCCATACCGTCGTTCAGAAGGAAAACAATCCCTTAAACTAACCAACGCGTCTCATCTCAGGCTGCCTTTGAATCATTTATTCCAATCGGCGCTTTACATCAGCATGCA
>JBBQOG010000435.1:0-3047 GCA_038330665.1 Bacteroidales bacterium | reverse complement strand
AATAGTAAGTCAATTAGCTGATAATCACGTCAATAGGCTCTAGCCTGTACTTTTTTATTGGAACATCAAATTTCTCCAATTTAAACAAAGTCCTACCCAACCACCAAACAAAGTTTTCAACAATTAGTGAATATTCTGCGGGACCAGATAACCGCGTTTGAAAGGCCCGATTCTCCGCTTCCGGATGTTCGCATATTAGCGGTCTGACCATTTGAATAATTTATCGCCCCGCCTGATTTTCCTCCCGGTGCGGAATGCAATTCGTTCCCCTTTCAGTGCTTTTTCCACCGTACCGCCGTTGTTGTGGATTTCTTCGACCACCATCTGTATCAGGCCGGTGGTGGGGCCGGTGATGATCACCTCCTCGTTCACCTCAAGAAATTCGGATTGGATGTCGAATTCCCCTACTCCCAGTCGTGAATAATAATTGGTAGCCGTGCCGATCAGGATCTTGCGTTTGGTGGCTGCTGATCCATACACCGTGCTCCATTCTCCGAGCCGTTGGCCGAGGTAATAACCATCCCAGAAACCACGGTTAAAGACCGATGACAGTCGCTTCACCCAGCCTTCCATTTTTTCCGGTCCGTATGTCCCGTCGAAAATGCTGTCCACTGCTTCGCGGTAGCACGACGAAACCAGGTTCACATATTCCGCCGGACGGGCCCTCCCCTCAATCTTCAGCACTGATATTCCCGAAGCCAGGATGCGGTCAAGAAAACTGATGGTCATCAGATCCTTGGGCGACATAATATACTCCGAATCGATCTCCAGCTGGTCACCCGATTCCACATCTTCCACCCGGTAGGCCCTTCTGCAGGCCTGCAGGCAGCTTCCCCGGTTTGCCGAAATGTTATATTCATGGAGGCTCAGGTAACATTTCCCTGAGATGGCCATGCAGAGGGCCCCGTGCACAAAAAGCTCCAGCCGGATCGGTTTCCCTGACGGGCCAGTGAGGCCGGTGGCCCCGATTTTTGCGGCGATGTCGCTGATCTGCTCCAGGGTAAGCTCGCGTGCAAGCACCATCACATCGGCATACCGGGCATAGAACCGTACAGTTTCAAAGTTTGATATGTTGAGCTGTGTCGATAAATGCAGTACCACACCGCGGTTCCTGGCATAATCGATCACCGACTGGTCGGAAGCGATCACGGCAGAAATTCCCGCCTCTGCGGCGGCATCGATCAGTTGATGCGACAAATCGATTTCGCGGTCATAGATGATGGTATTGAGGGTCAGGTAAGATTTTACCTTGCAAAACCGGCAATAGCGAGCGATCAGGGGTAAGTCGGCAAGCTGAAAATTCCGTGCCGATTTTGAACGCATATTCAGATGCCCTACACCGAAATATACCGCATTGGCCCCGCCCGCAATAGCTGCCCGCAGCGCTTCAAAAGAGCCTGCCGGTGCCATCACTTCGATGGATTCGCGGTTAATTGGTATGCCGTTCATGATTGGATTTGAAAAGGGATCTGCCCCAGAGGGCTATGTTTTTAATTTTATCAGCATCGGGTTTCCCCTCCACGAAATAATTCTCCCGATGCATGGCACGAGCCAGCTGGCCAGAGAAAGAATCAAAATGGATCAGTCCGTTTGCATGGTTGATGAGGGCGGCGGATTGCCTGGGGGTGAGATCACCGCAGGTTGGAAAAACGGCACATCCCGATGCCTGACAGATCCGGTCGGCCAGCTTCCGGTTCCCGGCCTGACCGGTTACCACTACCGGTTTCTCCGTTAGCACGACCATGTCAATGATCTCTTGATCCGACCATGGTCGGGCCTTTAGCGTGGTATCCAGTGATAATACCAGGAATCCACTCAGAAAATCGGAAGGCAGTAAGCCCGGGTCCAGCTGTTCAGCCTGGAATTCCATTCCTTGCCCGTCGTCCTGAACATCAAAAAGTTTGACGGTAGCAAAGGCACGCTGCGTCCATTGATCGGCTATCCATAAGCGTTTCAGTGTAAAATCAAGCACTTTTAACCTGTTTTTGAACCGGCGCACCTCACGGCTGCCATCCAGGTCGATGAGGTAATCCGGCAAAAAATCTTTAAGTGTATCCAACAATTCTCCGGGCTTGTCATGGTAAACAAAAACCTCTTCCAGCCTTGGATTATTATCAAGCAGCCATTGATGGGATTCCTTCACCACGGAACAGACCGATGAGTTTTCCACCTGCGATAGGATGCATCGGATTAACGGGGTGGCCAACAGGATTTCCCCGGGATCATCCGGATGAAGAAGGATAAATCGGGCTTCCAAGAGAGCAGGTTAAGCAACAGTTACCAGCAAATTGATCTGATTATCCAGACATTCGACTACTCCGCGTTTGATCGGGAACAGATGCGTTTGTCCGGAAACATCAATAACCTTAACGCTTCCGGAGTCCAGCGTGGAGATCAGCGGAGCGTGGTTATTCATGATTTCAAAAGCGCCTTTGCTTCCCGGGAGGCTCACCAGGGTGATGTCGCCCGAAAAGATCTTGGATTCCGGTGTTAATATTTCGAGGTACACGATTTTTTGGGATTAATTATTTCCGGGCTTCATGCAGCATTTTTTCCCCTTTTTCGATAGCTTCCTCAATGGGTCCTACCAGGTTAAAGGCAGCTTCGGGGTATTTGTCGACTTCACCGTTCATGATCATTTTAAATCCTTTGATTGTATCCTCGATGGCCACAAAGGCTCCCGGGCGACCGGTAAACTGCTCGGCCACGTGGAACGGTTGGGAAAGGAAACGCTGGATACGGCGGGCACGCTGAACGATCATTTTATCCTCTTCCGATAATTCATCCATCCCCAGGATGGCAATGATATCGAGCAATTCATTGTATCGTTGCAGAATTTCCTTCACGCGTTGCGCGGTTTCGTAATGTTCTTTCCCCACGATTTCCGGGGTCAGGATCCTGGAAGTTGATTCCAGTGGGGCCACAGCGGGATAGATTCCGATTTCAGCGATCTTCCTGCTCAACACCGTGGTGGCATCCAGGTGGGAGAAGGTAGTGGCCGGAGCCGGGTCGGTAAGGTCATCGGCCGGCACGTATACGGCCTGCAC
>JBBQOG010000434.1:0-3063 GCA_038330665.1 Bacteroidales bacterium | reverse complement strand
GGTCCCAACCAATCCTTGAGATAGCCTGCCCAGGCCAGGTTGGGGTACAGAGCTGCACACAGATCAGGCTTATTAACCCCGACAAATTTGAGCGCCTGCTGATTCCGGCTCGACGGGCAGACCCTTGCCAGTTCAATGAGTTGTCTTAATAATTCCGAGGAAACAGTAACTTTACTGTCAAACCTTCGATAACTGCGATTTTTTAGAACTAAATCAATTAACATATCTGGTTGAGGATTTATATATTTGTCATCAATCAAAATTTCGTCAAAAATGAACCCTGAAGAATTACTGGCCAAGATTGCAAAGTGTGTTGAAAGAGGTAAAGTTAATAAAACATCCCCGTATCCGCCCGACCTGAAAGAACAGGATGGCGCGGATGAACTCAGCGCCCAGGCTTTGGTCATGGGAATAGCTGCTGATAAGGTTCTCAGTGAGGGGTTGGTTCCGGGAATGCAGATTGTGGGGGTAAAGTTCCGCGAGAACAAGGTCTTTGTACCTGAAGTTCTGATGGCTGCAAAAGCCATGAGTGCCGGAATGAAGCATCTGAAACCCTATTTCCAGTCAGGAGCCGTTAAACGAAAAGGCATATTTATTATAGGTACCGTAATGGGTGACCTGCATGATATCGGAAAAAATTTGCTCGGCATGATCGTCGAAGGTGCAGGGTGGCAGGTTGTCGATCTGGGAATTGATGTTTCTGCAGCCAAATTTCTGAAGGCAGTCGATGAAAACCCGGGTGCCTTTGTGGGCCTGAGTTGCCTGTTGACCACCACCATGCTGAACATGGAGAAAATTGTGACCGAAATTAAAGCCACCCGCCCCGATACTAAAATCCTGATTGGTGGAGCACCGGTTACCGATGATTTCCGCAAGAGAATCGGTGCCGACTGGTATTCTCCGGATCCACAGGGTGCTGTTGAGTTTTTGAATAAAATCGCTTAACATGCAACTCACTCCCCGGGAAAACCTGCTCCGGGCAGTGCGCCGGCAGGGATTCGAATGGGTTCCGATCGATATTTTGCTATGTGACTCCCAGGTGGAGGCATTTAAAAGCAAATTCGGGGACGTCGACTATTTTGATTGGTTCGGGGTTGATTTCAGATGGGTCTCGCTCACTGAGCATCCCGGATATACGGATGGTCGTGCGCTTTACAAACGCGAATCTCTGCCGGCGGATACCAAAACAGATGTGTTGGGTGTCGGACACTCAAAAGGCTCGGAAGCCGCCTTCCACATGACACGCATGCACCATCCGTTGCAAGGGTGTGATTCCATTGACGAGATCATCAATTATCCACTGCCGGTTTTTTCCCGTGAAGAGAACCATGCTCTTTTCGAACAGGTAAAATCACTGCGGCAAAGAGGACTCGCCTCCATGTGCCAGATGCAGATGACCATCTGGGAAGCTGCCTGGTATATCCGTTCCATGCCCGACCTCCTGATGGACATGATGACCGGAGATGAGAAAGCAACCATCCTGTTTGACCGGATTACCGATTACGCCATTCGTCGCGCCGAACTTTATACCGAAGCCGGAGTGGATATCCTTTCAATGGGCGACGATGTCGGAATGCAAAGCGGTCCCCTGATGAGTGTCGAGCTATGGGAACAATGGATAAAACCCCGTTTTAAAAGTGTTATTGATGCCGCGCGCCGGGTTAATCCGGAAATACTGATCTTTTATCACTCCTGTGGCGATGCAACGGCCTTTATTGATGGGCTGATCGACTGCGGAGTCGATATTCTTAATCCGATTCAGCCTGAGTGCATGAATTTTAATGAGGTGCACGAAAAATACGGAGACAGGCTCTCCTTCTGGGGAACCCTCGGAACCCAGCAACTCCTCCCGTTCGGAACACCGGAGGAGGTCAGAAATGTCACCCTCGACCGCATCCGGAGAGCCGGAAACCGGGGCGGTCTGATTATCGGACCCACGCACCTGGTGGAACCGGAAGTCCCGTTTGAAAACCTGGCCGCCATGAAAGAGGCCGCTCGTGAATTATTTCCAAGATATTGATTATGAAAGGTAAAGAACTTGTTTTGCATGCCCTTAAAGGCGGGCAATGTACCACCATTCCCTGGGTGCCGTTTGTAGGCGTTCATGGAGGATTCCTGATCGGAAAAAATGCCAATGAGTATCTTCATTCCGCAGATTTAATGGTCAGTGGAATCAGTAAGGCTATCGAATTGTATTCCCCTGACGGAATACCGGTTTGTTTTGATCTCCAGATCGAAGCGGAAGCCCTGGGCTGCCAGTTGGGATGGGCGGAAGAAAATCCACCGGCCGTACTCTCCCACCCGCTTGCCGGAAAAACAAATCTGAGCGACCTTAAGCCCCTTTCACCTGATCAGGGAAGAATTCCCCAAGTACTCGAAGCGACCAGGGAGCTGCGAAAGAAATATCCGGATATCGCCCTGTATGGATTGGTTACCGGTCCATTTACGCTCGGCCTCCATCTGCTCGGTACCGAAATATTCATGCGGATGTTCGAAGATCCGGCTGCAATCCGAAGTCTTCTGGAATTCACCTCAGAAGTAACCAAATCCCTGGCAGGCTTTTATGTGGAAGCCGGTTGCGACATCATTGCCGTTGTCGACCCCATGACTTCTCAAATCGGACCCGACCAGTTTTCCGAATTCATTCATCAACCGGTAAAATCAGTTTTTGATTCGATCCGGCAGCAGGGAAAACTCAGCTCTTTCTTTGTTTGTGGTCATGCACAGCAGAATATCGAGGTCATGTGTAAAACCGGTCCCGATAATATCTCCATTGATGAAAATATTCCGCTGGATTATGTCAGAAATACCTGCCAAACATACGGGATCAGCTTCGGAGGAAATCTTCAGCTCACGCTTGTCATGCTCATGGGAACCCCGGAAGATTGTCAGAGAAACGCAGTAGAATGCATGGATGTGGCCGGGAACAAAGGATTCCTGCTTGCTCCGGGATGTGACTTACCCATGAAAACCCCGGTTAAAAATCTGCAGGCAGTCGGACAGGTGG
The DNA here is from genome assembly GCA_038330665.1 of Bacteroidales bacterium. Lineage (GTDB taxonomy): Bacteria > Bacteroidota > Bacteroidia > Bacteroidales > UBA12481 > UBA12481. The sequence goes on along the minus strand of JBBQOG010000434.1, from coordinate 56 downwards.
TCCGCGACTCCTACCAGCAGGACGTCATCCGGACCCTGGACCACAAACCGGATACC
>JBBQOG010000433.1:0-3073 GCA_038330665.1 Bacteroidales bacterium | reverse complement strand
TCTTCTCGATCCGATTTCAGAAGAGCACTGAAACGGAATGCTGAAGAAAAACCGGGTGCCTTTTCCGGGTTTGCTGTGTACCTCGATTTTGCCTTCCATAAGTTCCAGTAGTTTCTTGGTGATACTCAAACCCAGGCCCGTACCTCCATAAATCCGGTTGATCGATGATTCTGCCTGTTCGAACGACTGAAATATCTTGTGTAGCCTGTTTTCCGGAATTCCGATTCCGGAATCCGCAACAATGAAGTCAATATTTACGATGCTCCCATCTTTTGAAGCCAGCCGGGCCTCTATTGTAATTTCACCTTTATCGGTGAATTTGTATGCATTTGACAAAAGATTCAGGATAATCTGCCGGAATCGGGTAGGGTCGCCGATCACCTGTTCTGGAATTGCCGGATCCAATTTACAGATCAGCTCCAGGTCCTTTTCATAAATTTTTATCGACAACATTCTTACAACCCGCTCAATAACCTCCAGGGGATTGAAGGGTATCGATTCCAGATCCACGCGTTTGGCTTCAATTTTTGAAAGGTCAAGAATTTCATTCAGAATCTCCAGCAGCGATTCTCCTGAAATTTTAATGGTTTCAATGCGTTCCTTGAGTTCGGGATTGCATTCTTCCAGCAAGGCCAGATCTGCCATGCCGATAATTCCGTTAAGCGGAGTCCGGATCTCGTGACTCATGTTTGCCAAAAAATCACTTTTGGCACGATTGGCTTCTTCCGCCAATTCCCTGGCTTTTTCAGCTGTGCGCCAGGCTTCACGAATAGTTCCTTCATTCTGCTTTAGTTTCTTTCTCGAATCAATCAGCTCGGAAATGGTGGTCTCGAGCTTGCGTGTAATATTTTCCAGTGCTTGTCTTTGCTGATGAAGGTCGATGAATACCCGGACTTTCGACTTCAGAATGTCAGGTTCAATAGGTTTGAACAGGTAATCCACGGCACCGGATTCATAGCCCTGAAAAATGTTTTTCCTCTCCTTGCTGATTGCCGTAACAAAAATGATCGGAATATGGCGGGTTCGGGAACTGCCGCGGATCAGCTCGGCTGTCTCAAACCCATTCATCCCCGGCATCTGAACATCCAATAATATCAGCGCAAATTCCTGCTCAAGCAAAATCCCCAGTGCCTCGTTGCCAGATCTTGCTGTAACAATCATAAGATCAGGGCCTTCCAATAATGCATTCATTGCAAAAAGGTTCTCTTCCCGATCATCAACTATTAATATTTTAACTGCCAGATTCTGTGTCATGAGAGTAGAAATCGAAAAATGATAAATGACCTACTAAATTAGCTAAATATTAGACCCAAAAGGGGATTTAAACAGTTTTTTTAGGCGACAGGATGCTCATCCCGACTTGTTATGACTGATGAATAACCTACTTTCGCAGTTCGAAAATTAGCTGAGAGGTAATGGGTGTTGTAATTAAATGGTTATTAGAAAATTGGGTGGAATTGACAGCTGCATTGGTCAGCATAACCTATGTAATTCTCGCCATCAGGGAAATAATCTGGCTCTGGTTATTCGGAATTCTGTCTGCGATTCTGTATGCCTGGGTCTATGCTCATTCCGGATTCTACGCGGGTATGGCCCTCCAGGGGTATTATGCGGCGGTCAGCATTTACGGATGGTATAACTGGACGCACAAACCCGGGAAAACCGGCTCAGAAACCGAACCACAAAAGCTCCGGGTGGTCCGCATCAGTTTGCGGCTGCTTGTAATCCTGGTTTTAGTATGGATATTGCTTTGGGCGAGTTTCGGTTTTATACTGAATCATTATACTGATTCCCGGATTCCTTATTGGGATGCGTTTACAACCGCCGGTGGAATTGTAGCTACCTGGATGATTGCCAAGAAGATACTTGAGCAATGGTTGTTCTGGATCGTGGTCGACCTGATCTCTGTGGGCTTATATGTCTGGCAGGGACTTTACGTGACAACCGTTTTATTCGTGGTCTATATTATTATGGCGATCATTGGATACCGGCAATGGAGAAAGGCATGGAAAACTGCATGAGCAATGTTTTTTTTATCACGGGTGCCGAGTCCACCGGTAAGAGTACCCTGACCGGTGCACTTTCTGCACACTTTTCAGCCGTAGGTATCCAGGAATATGCCAGGAACTATCTGGAAAACCTCGGCAGGCCTTATCGGTATGCAGATGTGGAAGTCATTGCCAGGCAGCAGATTGATCTGATCAATCAGTACCGTTCCGGACAACTGGTTTTTTTTGATACCTGCCTGCTGAACCTGAAAGTTTGGTTTCAGGAGGTGTATCATAAGGTGCCGGTATGGCTCACAAATGATATTCCGGAGGCCGGGCAAGGGGTTTATCTTCTTTGCGAGCCCGACTTGCCCTGGGAATTTGATCCGCTGCGGGAAAACCCGCATCGGAGGGATTATTTGACTGATCAGTATGAAAAAGAATTGCAAACGGCAGGATTTGACTACTTTAGGGTTTCCGGAACCGGAGAGGCGAGAACAAAGTGTGCCATTGAAATAGTAAACCGGTGTATCACGCCTGAATTTTGACAGATAATATTATGCTAGAAAAACAATTTTACATGGTGGCCAAAACCTTTCAGGGTTTAGAAGAGGTTCTGGCACAGGAGATAAGGGGATTAGGGGTGCAGGATATTGAGATCCTCAATCGTGCAGTACGATTCAAGGGTGACCTTAAAACGATGTACGCGGCAAATTACCTGCTCAGGACCGCGCTCAAGGTTCTGGTGGAGGTGGAAACTTTTCCGGCTAAAAATGATTTCGAATTATACCAGGGTATTCAAAAGATTGACTGGGTAAGGTTTCTGGAGCCTTCCATGACTCTTGCAGTGGAATGTGTGCTGTTTTCAGACTATTTTTCTCATAGCCAGTTTATTGCACAAAGGACAAAAGATGCCGTGGTGGATCAGTTTCGCGACCGTACCGGGAAGCGCCCCAGTGTCGATCGGGAGAATCCGGATTTGCTGATCTCCATCCATATTCAGGATGCTAAAGTAAACGTCCTTCTCGACAGTTCTGGCAATTCGCTTCACCGCCGCGGTTATCGGTCGCAAATGCACCAGGCCC
>JBBQOG010000432.1:0-3074 GCA_038330665.1 Bacteroidales bacterium | reverse complement strand
ATTATAATATATTGATCAACAACCGGGTAGACAAGGGATTCAAGGGTATGGCCGGCATGACCGACAGTGTGGCCAAATATGCGGGTGATTACGGTACGCCGGAGCAGCAGATAGGTGGTTTTAGCCGCACCTTTCCTTGGGAATCCTGCATCACGGTTGGAGAACAGTGGGCCTGGAAGCCAAATGATAAACTGAAAAGCGTCGATGAGATCGTCCATACCCTGATTAAGACTGTCGGCGGAAATGGAAATCTTTTGTTGAATGTGGGTCCGATGCCGGATGGCCGCATTGAACCCAGGCAGGTTGAATTGCTCAAAAGTGTGGGCCAATGGGTTTCGGTTAACGGGGAAGGGATATACGGCACCCGGGGCGGACCGTTCCTGCCAACCGATCAGATGGCTTCCACCCATGCAGGACAGAATATTTACCTGCATGTAATGGATAAATCAATCAAAGAGATCAACTTGCCGTTGCCACAGGGTGTGAAGGCGACACGCGTCAGTATCCTTGGAGGGAAAGCGGTTAGTTATGATAACCGTCAGGGGGAGTTGGTCATCCGGGTGCCGGAGGATATTCCGGATTCTCCCGCTTACGTATTGAAGATCAGGATTAACCGAAATGCAGAAACGCTGGAGCCAGTTGCAATAAAATAAATGACAGAGGGCCGCAGAGATATGTTCAGAATTTGAATCAGATAAGACCATGCCGGTCAATGACTAAGTGGGTAGTATCTGCTATTTTTTATTTCATGATAGCCGGATCATGCAATGAGGTTGCCGCGCAGCAACTGAAATCCGGCGAATCGGCAAAAATATTACCTGCGTAACTGGTCGAACCAGACAGTCGTTCAAACCCGGCACACGCTAGTATGAACTTCTTTCCAGATATCAGTCCATGCTGTGGCGGACAAGCGGCCTTGATCAGGTGGCCATGGAAAGGACCTCGCATGCGGGGATACCTCCCGCTTATGGGTGCCGGTTCAACGATCTGCGGATTTCCTACTTCAGAAAAAAAATAACGCAACAGGCTGTCATTGAACAGGTAAACACCGAACTGAAAGAACCTGAGCGTTCAGCCGTGATGAGTAATCTCAATGGCGCATCGATGTTCGGAACCCGCAGGTAGCCGGTAGCAGACAAAACATTTTATCAGCAGGGTTTGTTCTATAGGTTGGATAACATCCCCTGCTGAGGAAAATGGCCCCTAAAATAAAAGTTCCCCATGCCCTTCCTGACCAGGCAAAACTGGAACAGGTTAATGATCAGCTCAGAATACAGTTGGCCGCTATGGATTCCGCGGCCAATGGAATCATCATAACTGATACCCGCGGAATCGTTACCTGGGTAAATCCGGCATTTTCGCGGTTAACCGGTTATAGTTTCAGTGACATCGTCGGGAACAACCTGAATATTCTGAATTCGGGGAAACAGAGCCCGGAGTTTTTTAATCGGCTTTGGACTACCATCCTTAATGGAGAGGTATGGCAGGATGAGGTGGTCAATAAACGAAAAGATGGGAGCTTCTATACCGAGGAAATGACGATCACCCCGGTAAGGGATGGCCAGGGGAAAATCGCCAATTTCGTCGCAATCAAACAGGATATTTCGGAAAGGAAAAGGCTCGAGCAGATTGTGAAAAGTGAGAATGCCAGAATGGAGGGTGAGCTGAATGTGGCCAGGGAAATCCAGATGAGCATGCTACCCTTGAAATTCCCTGAATTTCCTGATCACGGAGATATTGAGGTTTTTGCACAGCTGATCCCTGCCCGCGAGGTTGGCGGCGATTTCTACGACTTCTTTTTCATTGATGAGGAGAACTTTTGTTTCGTGGTTGGGGATGTTTCCGGGAAAGGCGTACCGGCAGCCCTGTTTATGGCTGTCACGAAAGCGTTGCTGAAAGCAGCCGCCAGTAAGGAAAAATCTACGGCAAAGATCTTAACACAGGTCAATAATGCTATCAGTAACGACAATCCTAACAATATGTTTATCACGGTATTCATGGCCATCCTGAATACTACCACTGGTTATCTGGTTTATAGCAATGCGGGCCATAACCCCTCTTTCGTTCTTCGGAAAGATGGCGGGACGGTTTTGAAATTATCGGATTTGCACGGGTTGGTTATCGGAGCTTTGGAGGGGATTGAGTATAAGGAGACCATGCTGAAATTAAACCGGGGGGACTCTGTTTTTGCTTATACTGATGGAGTCACTGAGGCCCGGGATAATCAAAAGAGACTCTATTCCGAATCCAGATTAGTTAACCTGCTGAATGAACATGAATTTAATGGATCAAGGGCTCTGGTCGATAAAGTGATCGGGGATGTGATAAGATATGAGGATGGGGCCGAACAGGCTGATGATATCACGGTGGCGACTGTTCATTTTAGCGAACAATCTGCCGGCTCAGTGGTGGATTTTCTTTTTACCTCTATATCGAACCAGGTTGGGAATATTGCCCTCCTGATCGGCCGCTTTGAGCAATTTGCCCAAAAGCACAGCATTCCGGGCGACATTGTGCAGAAGATCGACATTGTATTTGATGAATTGTTAAGTAATACCATATCATACGCTTATAAAGATAAACTGGAGCACATCATTGAGATAAAAATCAGGTTTTACAAAGAAAAACTGATTATCACCATTATGGATGATGGCATTCCGTACAATCCTTTCGACCGTTCAGACGCTGATATTTCACTTGGTATTGATGAACGGGAAATCGGTGGACTGGGAGTTCATCTCGTTAAGCTGCTGGTCGACGACTATCAGTATGAGTACAAGAATCAGCTCAAGATGAACATTACCACTTTCAAGAAACATATTTAACAAACGACACACCATGAATATTAAAATACGAACTTCAGGAGAAATCAGGATCATCGATTTTAACGGCAGCCTGGAATCTGGCACCTCGTCAGAAGCCGAATCAGCCGTTTCTGAGTTAATCGAAGCGGGTCACTCAAAACTTGTGATTAATCTCGCGGATACCGATTATGTAAGCAGTTCAGGGTTGCGGGTATTTCTGATCACTGCAAAGAAGATAGCTGCGGTTAAGGGTAAGCTGAGGATCTGCCA
>JBBQOG010000431.1:0-3078 GCA_038330665.1 Bacteroidales bacterium | reverse complement strand
GTGGGGGTAGTGATCCGGTCGCTGGGCATTGAAATTGATGATTTTCCGCACACCGGAATCACCCGATACCAGGAAGGGGTCAAGCAGATACCCGCTATTGCCGTTTCTACTAAAGCCGCTGAGATGCTTGCCGGTTTTCTGAAGGAGGATGCAAACCTGTATTTCTTTTTTCGCACGACCTGTATGGAAGGCCCGGAAGTGCAGTCTTATAACGTTATTGGTGAATTACGGGGAGCAGAATTTCCCAATGAGTTCATCACGATTGGCGGTCACCTGGATGCCTGGGATATTGCCGAAGGTGCGCACGACGATGGGGGAGGTTGCATGCAGTCGCTGGAGGTGCTCAGGTTGTTCCGGAAAACCGGCATTCGCCCCCGGCATACCATCCGGGCTGTGATGTTTATGGATGAAGAAGTGGCGCAGCGTGGCGGACTAAAGTATGCATCTGAGGCCTCGGCAAAGGGAGAAAAGCAGATTGCCGCGCTGGAATCGGATCGGGGAGTCTTCCGTCCTGAGTCCCTTGGTGTCAATGGTACCCCCGATCAAATAAAAAAACTGGCTGCCTGGCAGCCCTTTTTCGATCCTTATGACATCAAACTTGCTTCCTCCGGTGGCGGCGGGGTCGATGTGGGTCCGCTCAAGAATTTTTATCCCGATATCCTGATGATGGGAATAATTCCGGCAGACGAACGTTATTTTACCTTGCATCATGCGACCTCCGATACCTTTGAACAGGTTAACCGAAGAGAAATGCAGATGGGTGCGGGTGGAATAGCGGCGTTGGTGTATCTTTACGACAAATTCGGACTGTAGACCCGGAGGAAATTTTTAACATTGAGATAAGGATGAAGAAGATCATTACTCTACTATTTTTGGCGGGATGGTATTTCGTCGGTTACGCCCAACTGGTCAGTAATCCGAATGTATCGATCAAACCCATTGCATCGATGTCGGTTACCAAGGTTATCACCACGGATTCGACAACCAGTGTCACCATCCGGATGGTCAATTCCAAACAGCTGGCCCCGTTTACGCTGCGTACACGCGATCTGTATATCAGACCGGTGAGCGATCCCAATACGTTTCAACTAATCAGGTCTGAAAATGCACCTTTTGCACCGGCGAAACATGTTTTCACCACGCTTAATGAGTCGTTTGAGTTTACGCTGATATTTCATGCGCTGCCCAAGGGGACCAAATATTTCGACATCATGGAGAATATGCCCAAACGGGAGTTTTATCTCCAGGGGATTGTGCTGGACCCGAGGTTGAATGAAATGATTGCACGCGGGTTCGATTCCTTTTCGCGCGGCGATGGTAGCGGTGCTTTAAAGGCCTTTATCGAGATGGCCAATTACGATCTGTACTTTGAATACGGACTTGCTTATTTCAACATCATTTATCTGCTGTCGGCATCAAATAGAATTGATGAGGCGCAGGAATGGTATAACAAATTCAAGGATCATTTCTTTTATGACAAGGATTTGCTGGAGAGTGAATTGAAAAGGCTGGGCATCCGACAAAAATTAAAATAGATTTATGAAGTATCTTACCATTGCGCTGCTTGCCATCATTTTTTGCGGGGGCGGCAAAGTCAGGATCGTTGAGACCACCTCACAGGAATGGGCAGGTGGATTGCAGGAGTCCGGATATGGGACCAATTATCAGCTGACCATGGAGGCGAAAGCCGGTTCCGATGTGCTCACATTCGGCGACCTTTGGGTGGGTGACCTTCATATGAAAGTCAGGGTTGTGGCGGATCCCGCTAAACCCGGAGTTCGGAATTTTAAAAAAGGAGACGTGATTGTTTTGAAAGCCGGCTATACCCAAAAGCCGGGTAATCAGGAAAATAAAGGACTGGTCGATGCTGATAATGAGAGCAAGCCCTTCAACTTTAAGGGGGAAGGATTGTTAAAATATCAGTATAAAGGAAAAGTGTTTTATTCGGAGATTACCGAATTTAAGAAGCTTGAAAAGATTATCTACCCTTAAATATTTGTGATGGACAAGAAATTGATACTGCTGATCCTTGATGGTTGGGGTTTGGGCAGCAGGCCGGATGCCGATGCTATCAGGCATTCGAATACTCCCTATATCAGCTCGCTCATGAAAAAATATCCGCACTCGCGGCTTAGGACTTCCGGTGAGGATGTGGGTTTGCCTGAAGGGCAAATGGGGAATTCGGAGGTCGGGCACCTGAATATCGGCGCGGGCCGTGTGATGTATCAGGACCTGGTGAAGATCAACCGGGCAGTAGCTACGGGAACACTGAAACAGAATCCGGAATTGCGCAAAGCATTCGGATATGCTCAAAAATCAGGTAAGCAGGTCCATTTTGTAGGCCTGGTTTCAGATGGCGGGGTCCATTCGCTCGACAAGCATTTATATGCGCTTTGTGATATGACCAAGGATTTTGGCTTAGACCAGGTGTTTATTCATGCCATCACCGACGGGAGGGATACCGATCCGTTCAGCGGAAAGGGTTTTATCGGCAAGCTGGAAGATCATCTGAACCAATCGAATGGGGTGATTGCCTCAGTGATTGGCCGGTATTATTCCATGGACCGTGACAAGCGGTGGGAACGGGTGAAGTTGGGTTATGATCTGTATGTGCACGGGACCGGCAAAGGGGTGACGGATATTACCGAAGCAATTCAGGCGAGCTATGATGAAGGGATTACCGATGAATTCATCAAACCGACCTTTAAAATGAATTCGTCAGGAGCACCGGTGGCAACCATTTCCGAAGGCGATGTGGTGATCGCATTTAATTTCCGCACCGACAGGCTGCGGGAACTCACCGTGGTGCTGACTCAGCGGGACTTGCCCGATTTTGGAATGCACACCATTCCTTTGCAATATTATACCATGACCCGCTACGACGATACCTTTGAAGGCGTCCATGTGATTTACGACAAAGACAACCTGAAAGAAACACTGGGGGAGGTTATTGCGAATGCCGGGAAAAAGCAGATCAGGATTGCCGAAACTGAAAAATATGCCCATGTCACTTTCTTCTTTTCAGGAGGACGGGAAGAACCGTTTATAGGAGAAAGCCGGATCATGATCCCGTCGCCC
>JBBQOG010000430.1:0-3080 GCA_038330665.1 Bacteroidales bacterium | reverse complement strand
TCAGGATCTGCTGGGCATGGATCAGGACCTGCGTTTCCCCAATCCTCATGCCGAGCGGATCAACAACCCGGGGAATCCAAATCATTACTGGCGCTACCGCCTGCACACCGACCTCGAGGACCTGCCCGGAAAATCGCTATTCAATGAAATGCTAATAGACCTGATCCGGCAATCGGGACGGTTGGATGTTTATTAACTTGCGTGGATTATCAGGAATAGTATGTCTCTTCAGAACGGTCAGCCCAAATCTCCCATCCGGAGCCGGAATATTTTAACCGATATCTGGTACTTCCTGCTTTACAAGCCCAAACCGAAAACCCAGCAGAAGTTTAAAACAGAGGCCGACCGGGAAAATTACAATCTACGGATATTGCAGCGGCTGGGTATCAAGCCCGATGGCTTTACCATACTGAACATTCACCGGATCGGGGTAAACGCTCCGCCCGGCTATATGTTTAACGAATTGCTCAACTGGAGCGGGGAATCGACCTGCTGGCCCAACCATCTCGCCAGAGTGGACCGCACCGGCGGCCGTCTGGAAAATATCCGGATTTTGCTTTTCGGCCGGTCGAAATACCCCCTGGGCATGAAAAGTTTTTTCGGTATCCGTCTGATCCCCCTGTTCCTGATGAATGCCATCCGGTTCAAAACCCTTCCCGACTGTTATGATTTTGACAATGCCCGATATTTGCTGTATGAATGCTGCGGGGGGTATCCGATCGGGTTCTTCTCGATGTACGTAAGGTCATCCATCGCCGACCTGGGCGAAATTGAGCCTACTCAGCTATTTCTGATTGTGGGATTTAATTTTTTTGGGAAACAAAAGGGACCGGTGGGCCGCCTGATGAACTTTCCCTGGCAGTATATTCATAACCGGATTACCTCCAATGTGGTATACCGGCTAAAGATTCTGTGTGAATGGCGCCTGAATCAAATCAACAGGCAGATTAACCAACTGGAAAACCTCGAAGGGACGGTTCTGTAATTCATCACTTTTCTCATCCCCGCTTACCGGAATGGCTTTATTCAAGTCAATACCGGATATTTTTTATTTAGATGATTGATTTCCTTATACATATCAATTTCTACTAGGTAATATTTAGTTTATGTCGACCCACGAATACTTTTAAAGCAATAGAGTTTCTGCTGCAGAATACTGTTTCTTGTTGCATAATAATGATAATCAATCCATATGAACGAAGTAGTAATCGTATCAGCAGTTCGCACGGCCATTGGAAATTTCGGAGGTTCACTAGCTCCGGTATCCGCCGTTGAACTGGGCACTATAGCTGCCCGGGAAGCCATCAGGAGAGCGGGAGTCCATGCCACGGAAATTTCGGAATCGATCATTGGCAACATTCTCTCGGCAGGACTTGGCCAGAACATTGGTCGTCAGATTGCCATCAATGCCGGTGTGCCGGACACTTCACCGGCGATGACCATCAATAAACTTTGCGGCTCCGGATTACGGGCAGTAAGCATGGCAGCGCAGTTCATCATGCTGGGCGACGCCGATGTGGTTCTTGCCGGTGGCACAGAAAGCATGTCGAACGCACCCTACCTGCTCATGCAGGGTCGGAATGGCTTCCGGATGGGGCATGGCCAGGTGATGGACAGCATGATCCTCGACGGGCTGACTGATGCTTTCAGCCAGACCCACATGGGGCTGACGGCAGAAAATATTGCTGAGCGATGGAATATCAGTCGCCAGGAGCAGGACGAGTTTGCACTGGAAAGCCAGCGTCGCGCTGAAATCGCTCAGAAATCGGGTGTATTTGCCGATGAAATTGTACCGGTCAGCATTCCGCAGCGCAAAGGGGAACCCCTGACTATTGATACCGACGAATTTCCCAGACACGGGCTGACCCTTGATAAGTTATCCGCCTTAAAACCTGCCTTTAAAAAAGACGGAACCGTGACCGCCGGCAATGCTTCGGGCATTAACGACGGAGCCAGCATGCTCATTGTAATGTCGGGTGAAAAGGCTGCACAGTTAGGACTTAAACCCCTGGTGCGGATTGTGTCGTATGGCAATGCGGCCCTCGATCCGTCGATCATGGGTTACGGACCGGTACCGGCTACCCTGGCGGCACTCAAAAAAGCAGGACTAACCATCGGGGATATCGACCTGATCGAAGCCAACGAGGCTTTTGCGGCCCAGTCGATTGCCGTGCTGCGCGACCTGAAACTGGATCCGCTGAAAGTGAATGTCAACGGTGGAGCCATTGCCCTGGGACATCCGATCGGAGCCTCCGGAGCAAGAATCCTGACCACGCTGATCTATGAAATGAAGCGGCGTAATGCACACCGGGGATTAGCCACCCTTTGCATCGGAGGGGGACAGGGAACGGCACTGATTATTGAAAACATCAAATAATACCATACCATGAAACGACTTGAAAATAAAATTGCAGTGATCACAGGCGGTGCAGATGGTTTAGGGCGTGCCGGAGCCATCCGGTTTGCTGCCGAGGGAGCCACGGTAATCATCTGGGACATGAATGAAGAAAAGGGATTGCTGACGGCAGCCGAAATCACCGATGCCGGCGGGAAATGCAGCTTCGATAAAGTAAATATCGCCTCATTTACCGAGGTGGAAGAAGCCACAAAAAAGGCGGTGACCCTGTTTGGCCGGATCGATATCCTGGTCAACAATGCTGGAATTACCCGCGATTCAACGCTGAAAAAGATGACCCCCGACCAGTGGCAACAGGTGATCGATGTAAACCTCACCGGCGTGTTCAACTGCGCAAAATGCGTGAGTGCTGGCATGGTGGAAAATGGGTATGGAAGGATCATCAATACCTCGTCGGTTGTGGCGCTTTACGGGAATTTCGGACAAACGAATTATGTGGCCACCAAGGCCGGTGTGATCGGCATGACCAAAACCATGGCCCGCGAACTGGGACGTAAAGGAATTACCGTGAATGCGGTGGCTCCGGGATTCATTGCGACGGAAATGGTTAAAAAAATGCCGGAGAACGTACTGAAGGCCATGGAAGAAAAAGTTCCGGTAGGCCGGCTGGGCGTTCCCGAAGACATTGCTTCTGCCTATCTTTTCCTGGCCAGCGAAGAGGCCG
>JBBQOG010000429.1:0-3087 GCA_038330665.1 Bacteroidales bacterium | reverse complement strand
TATGCCGGTGACCTTGCAGTGGGAATCATGAAGATTATTGAGCATTTCAGACAAAACCCCGGCTGGACCACCCATCCCGAAATCTACCATTTCTGCAACACCGGTGTTTGCAGCTGGTATGATTTTTCCCGGGCCATCATGGAAATCTCCGGATCCACCTGTGAGATATTACCCCTGAGCACCGAAGAATACCCCCTACCGGCTCCCAGGCCGGCTTTCAGCATCATGGATACCAAAAAATTCAGGCAACAATTCTGGCCGGGGATTCCTTACTGGAGAACCAGTCTGCAATGCTGTTATGACAAGCATCAATTAAGAAACAATTAACTTGAACCCATAAATAGTAAAATCATGAGCGATATAGATATTATCAACGATAAAGCCCGGTTATGGCTGAAGCCGGAATTTGATGAAAGTACACGGAAAGAGGTACAGCGAATGATTGATGAGGATCCCGACCTGTTGGTTGAATCCTTTTACCGGAGCCTTGAATTCGGGACCGGTGGCATGAGGGGCATCATGGGACCCGGAACCAACCGGATGAACATTTATGTGATTGGCATGGCTACCCAGGGCTTATGTAACTACGTCCGGAGGAGTTTCCCGGGAAGGGATGACCTGAAGATTGCCATTGCTCATGACAGCCGGAATAATTCACGGCTTTATGCGGAGACCACTGCAAAGGTTATTTCTGCGAATGGCATTCATGCCTATCTGTTCGAAAGCCTCCGTCCCACCCCGGAACTCTCCTTTTCAATCCGGCACCTGGGATGCCAGTCCGGCATTGTGGTGACTGCCTCTCATAATCCCAAGGAATACAACGGATACAAAGTGTACTGGGAAGATGGCGGACAAATCATTGCCCCTCATGATGAGGATATTGTAAAAGAGGTAGAGAAAATCAAGAGCATCACGGATGTCCGGTTTGATGGCAACCCGGATCTGATGCACACATTGGGAAAAGAGATTGATGAAGCCTATCTGGATTGCCTGACTACCCTGTCATTAAATCCTGCGATTAACCGCAAGCAGCATAACCTGAAAATTGTTTATACGCCGATACATGGCACCGGTGTCATACTGGTTCCGGAAATCCTTAAAAAATTCGGATTTACGCAGATAATACAGGTCCCCGAGCAAGATGTCCCGGATGGGAATTTCCCGACCGTGGTGTCGCCCAACCCTGAAGAAAAGGCCGCCCTTACGTTGGCGATTAAAAAAGCCACTGAAACGGGTGCAGAGCTGGTGATGGCTTCCGACCCGGATGCCGACCGGGTCGGTATTGCCGTGCGCGACCATGACGGAAGCTTCAAGCTGCTCAACGGGAACCAGACCGGATCGCTGCTGGTTTATTATTTATTGAAAAACTGGTCGGACCAGCGAAAACTCAAAGGGAACGAATTCATCGTGCGGACGGTGGTCACCACTCCCTTGTTTGGTGAAATTGCCAGCGATTTCAAAGTTAAAACCTATGAAGTGCTGACCGGGTTCAAATACATTGCCGATCTGATCCGCACGAAAGAAGCAACGGAAGTTTTCATCGGAGGTGGGGAGGAATCTTACGGTTTCATGACCGGCAGCTTCGTCCGTGACAAAGATGCCGTTTCCTCCTGCGCAATGATCGCCGAAACTGCTGCATGGGCTAAAGAACAGGGCATGACCCTTTTGGACCTGCTGGAATCCCTCTACGTCAAATACGGATTTTACAAGGAACACCTGATTTCAATAGTCAGGAAAGGTAAATCCGGCGTTGAACAGATCAATGAAATGATGGAAAAATTCCGGAGCCAACCCCCTGAATCCCTTGGCGGATCTGATGTGGTGATGATTCTGGACTTTCTGAAGGGACAATCGTTTGACCAGATTTCTCATCTGCGCTACGACATTAATCTGCCCAAGTCGAATGTTCTCCAGTTTGTTCTGGAAAACGGATCAATTATATCCGCACGGCCATCGGGAACGGAACCAAAGATCAAATTCTATTTCAGCGTACGAACCAAGGTGGTGAACAAAAACCAGCTTAAAGAAGCCGAAGCGCTGCTGGATAAACGGATACAATCCTTGATTGCAAGCATGAATCTTGATCAATAAACTCTGTAATAGATGGACGACCAAACGGAGAACTGATCACAACGGAAATTTGTGCAGTGGCAATAAAAAAGCCCCGACTGATTAGAGCGAGTCAATCCTCCTTTGCAATGCCATGGACATGGAAAGAGGGTTGGAGAATCTGGCCCCGGAAAAACCGCAAGATTATTGGGACAAAAATTCCGGAGGGAAATTCACCAGGAACACTTTTTCGGTGGCACGCGTGATGGCGGTGTAAAGCCACCGGTAATATTCCCGGTTGAGGTTTTCCTCCGTTTGCCAGCCCTGGTCGATATATACATGTTTCCATTGGCCGCCCTGAGCTTTGTGGCAGGTGATCGCATAGGCAAACTTTATCTGGAGGGCATTATAAAAAGGATCTTCCCGGATCGCATCGGTTTTGTGTTTCTTCCCTTTCATGTGCTGATAATCCTCGGATACATCCGAGAACAGCTTGCGCGTCCGGTCCTTATCCAGCGCCGGGCCATCTGAATAGAGGGTATCCAGCATAGCTCGGGTTTCAAATTCCATGATGCGGTAGTCGGTAAACCGGACCGTCAGATCGCGGAAGTCAAAATCATATAATTCCCGCGATTCTTTTACCCGCATGATTTCCAGAATATCGCCATTGGCAATGAAATCAATTTCAGGAGAATCTCTTAGCCAGTGATAATTATTTTTGACCACCATCACCAGATCACCCATCCGGATGTCCTCGTCATATTGAAGGATCATGCTTCGGATCCCCTTATTATAGCGGTTAGCCAGTTTATTCGACCGGCATAGCACGATGGTCTCTTCCTGTCCGACACTTTGATAACTATTTTCCAGCATGTCGGTAAGCGTTTCACCTGTGACCGGAATAAAATCAGGAAACTGATCGGTATCCAATCCCGGATACCCCTTCACATCCGGGACTATTTTTTTCCGCAACCGGGTGGCATTATAGAGGATGCCTGAATTTTCCGTCTGCCTCACCACGTCATCCAGATAATATTC
>JBBQOG010000428.1:0-3090 GCA_038330665.1 Bacteroidales bacterium | reverse complement strand
GACAGTCTGCTGACCGGTTTAGGAACGTATTCGGCAGGATTGAACAAAGACCGGTGGATGCCATACCAGCCCAACTTTCCATTGTTTGTAGATTCGACCACAGTGTCTGCAAAAGATAACCGGTTTGACTTCCCTGATCTTGCGGCATTCCGATTCTATTCCCCTGTTCAGATCGGGTCTGATTTGCCCGGGTTTTTGCTTTATCCGAACCCGGCACAGAATGATATTTATATCCGCCCGCTCCAGGGAAATTCATTCAGGGAGCCCTGGGTGGGAACCATTTATTCATCCGACGGCCGGATGGCAAAAAAACTGCAGATCGGTAAATGGGAGGAAGAAAAGTATTCGGTGTCCGACCTCTCACCCGGTTTGTATATCATTGAATTTTATTCGGGGAATAAATACCTTGGCCACACAAAATTTATTAAAAACACAATACGTTAAGAATGATTCATCTAAAGGTCTTTCCATTTAATCCACTACAGGTTAATGCCTATCTGGTCTATGAAGAGGGTGGTAGCGGAATCCTGATCGATCCGTCGTGCATGGATCGATCCGAATTCAAAGAACTGCAGGATTTTATCAGTTTACACCATATCCGTTTGGATTATCAGGTGAATACCCACGGCCATTTTGATCATGTATTTGGTAATGGAATGGTAAATGCAGAATATCATCCCAGGTTCCTGATTCATCAGGGTGATTTGGCCTTTTTGGAAAAGGCCGGTGATCAGGCCAGGAGTTTCGGATTCAATTATGAAGGACAGATACCTGTACCAGATGGTTATCTGTCAGATAATGAAGTAATTAAATCAGGAGCCATTACTTTAAATGTGATTCATGTTCCAGGGCATTCGCAGGGATGTGTGGCTTTCTACTGTGCTTCGAATGGCTGGCTATTCTCCGGAGACACCCTTTTTGCCGGGAATATTGGTCGGACAGATCTTCCGGGTGGTAATTATGAGCAGCTCATTGCCAGTATCACCACAAAGCTGCTGGTGCTACCGGAGGATACCGTCGTATTTCCGGGACACGGTCCGAAAACAACTATTCGAGAGGAAGCAGGATACTTTTAGGGAATTTCTTTTAAAAAGAATGGGGAGGAGGCTGTTCAGCTATTCATCTTTAAGGCAACGAACAGAATACCCGAGGATCCTTCTTTCGCTGTTAAATTGAATGTTGGTACCTACGACTCGATAATAAGCATAATCCTGGTCAAGGGCAGTGGAAGTCCAGTAATTGGTCCAGAAACCCTCAAGAATAAAGATTCCGTCATAATTGCGCTGTCCGGCCGGGAGGGCCGAGAAACCAAACCAGTTACCAGAAATCGGATAGGCAGAAAATCCGTCAGTTGGCCATCCAAAGGATGATCTGAGTTTGTCATTGCTGTAATCGAGGCGGTATTGACCCCAAATCTCAACACATCCAATTAATTTTTCGAACAACTTCCATTCTTCCTGCGAAGGAAGGTGCCATCCTGGGGGACAGATATCCCTGCCGTTCCCATGGTTTTTTCCGGTTGCGGTTGTCCAATCGTACAAGCAACCATACTTCTGATAATATTCACGGGATGCCGCACCGATGGGATTGGTTCCACCGTATGCATATACCCAAATTCCGGCTTGAACTTCCGGCGGCCCGACAAAGGGGATATAAGCCAGGTTAGCAGTCATCCAGGTTTGGCTGCCGATGTTTTTGTACGGATAAGTATGACCATCACGACTATCCGTAAAATTTCCGTCGGGAAGCGGACTGGGAGCCACGATGATTTTGCGGGTGAAGCGCGACGAAAGACTATCCTGGTCAATAACTTCCAGAATAATATCGATTGTATCCGCTTTGGTAAAATTCCTGACTACAACAGGTTCTTCCGAGAAGTCAGTATCCCATTCCAAATCGCTGTCCCCAAAACGCCATCGGTATTTCAGCTTGTTGTTTAAATCGATGTCTGAACTGCCGGAGGCGTCCAATCTGAACATAGTAAGGACCGACCCTTCATCAGGAGTGATGGTGAAAGCAGCAACAGGTGGGTGATTCTCTCCGGGTGTTATTATTTTGGTGCATGAATTTGTATAAAAGGCTATCACGACCAGGATCGGCAGGATTCGAGATGTCATGTTCACTCGGTTAAAATGATTTTACAGGCCCGAGTTTCTTGATTCTCACTTAGACGGACGTAATAAAGTCCTGCCGGGAAACCTGTTAGGTCAGCCGTAAGAACCGCTACCCCCGGACCGAAGATTTTTCTTACACATATTTGTCCAAGGGAATTATATATGATCAGCTCGGATTTTTCGGATGATTCTTCAATTAAAACATTGATTTTTCCTAGGGTCGGGTTCGGGTACACGAAAAGTTCATTTCCGGGATTTTGGTTGACTTCCATTCCAATTGAGGTGGATATTCCGGTCAGATCATAGAATGCCATAAATACATCATTAAAGGTGCTTTCAACATCGTGGTGGGTAGGATCGTTGAGATCATAATTAAGAAATCCGTTGAAATGTCCGGCGAGGAAAAGAATGGGCCTTTTGCCGCCCCACTGGTACAGGCTGTCACTGATTCCCATGTGGGTGATCATTCCAGTCATCCGTCCGATCCTGACCAAATCGAGTGAAGGAGAATAGGTTACGAGGAATGATTTTTCCTGGTCGGTAGGATAATCCATTCCCGACACCCCTTGTTGCAGGCTAAAATCGGCATCACCATGGTATGCTCCACTGATAAAGATATTTCCATTTTTATCTGAGGTAACATTGGAGACTTCGGGGAACAAAGGTCCGGCTTTAGCCCAAAGAAGGTTGCCACTGAGGTCATACGCCGCCAGGAAATTCTCAAAAATCGGAGTGTCAATATGCGCACCGTCCAGGAACCTTTTGTTTACTACGATTAGAGAATCTGCTGATGGGTCGAAATCGAGTTTTCCCCAATATTTTCCGGAAATAAATAGTTTACCGGCGGCCAGGCTGGAATGAAAATTTGTTTGAATCCAGCCGTAATTCTGGATAATAATTTTTTGCTCCAATACTGCTCCGGCAGTATCGATTCGAGTAAGAGTAATATCATGGTTATAACTTCGATATGAATACG